>NZ_JBRRCR010000085.1:0-18762 GCF_056759115.1 Stenotrophomonas sp. STEN087
CCGGGGCGCCCCCGCCCCCGCCGCCCGGCCGCCCGCGCCGGTGCGGGCGCCGGGCGGCCGGCCCCCGGGTCCCCCCCGGCCCCCCCCCCTTGGGGCCCCCGCGCGGGCCGGCCACTACCATGGCGAACACGCTTACTTCGGCTGGTAACGCACGCTCAGCTGATACTCGCGGCCCGGCTGGTTGAACCACGCCACGGTCTCGTAGCGGCGGTCGAACACGTTGGCCGCGCGCGCCAGCAGCGACCACGACGGCGTCAGCGCATATTCCGCGCGCAGGTCCAGGGTGCTGTAGCCGCCCACCTTCACCGCGTTGCTGGCGTCGTCGTAACGCTTGCCCGCACCCTGCACGGTCAGCCCGGCGCGGAAATCTCCGAAGCGGCGGTCCACGTCCAGGCGTGCGGTCTTCTGCGCGCGACGCGGCAGCCAGTTGTCGAACTGCGCGCTGCCAGCCGTGCGGTTGCGCGGATCGGTGTAGCTCAGCTGGCCATTGATGTCGAAGCCGGCCAGCACCACGCCAGCGGTCAGTTCGGCACCGCGGATACGCGCCTTCTCGACCTGCTGCATCATGAAGGTCGCCGCATCGTAGGTGATCAGGTCATCGATGCGCGTCTCGTACACGTCCACACCCCAGTGCCAGCCCTGGCCATGCTGCGACAGGCCGAGGTTGGCGCTCTTCGACTTCTCCGGGTCCAGCGTCGGCACGCCGCTCCACGGGTCGTACAGGTCGCTGAACGTCGGTGCCTTGAACGCGGTGCCGTAGCTGGCATTCACGCGCAGGCCGTGGCCCAGGTCCATCGCCCAGCCGAGGCTGCCGGTGGCGTGGTTGCCGAACTGCGCGTTGTCATCGTTGCGTGCGCTCACCTGCAGCTGGTGGCGGCCGAAACGGCCCTGGTACTGCACGAACACGCCGGTGTTGCGGCGGCTGTCGACCAGGTAGCCAGCGCTGCTGCCATCGAGGTTGTCCTCGCTCCAGTCGACGCCGGTGCTCAGCAGCTGGCCCTCGGCCAGACCGATGTCGGCCTGCAGCGATGCACTGTCGCGGTGCGTCTGCGCGCTGCCGAACACACCGAAGTCGCCGTAGTTGTCCGATTCGTTGTCGCTGCGGCCGACGCTGGCGGTGAAGGCCAGGCGCTCGGTCGGGGTGTAGCGCACTTTGCCGGACATCACCTGCTGCAGCGTTTCCGAATAGTTGTAGTAACCGTCGTAGTGGTTCTCGCCTTCGGCACGCAGCGCGCTGCCTTCCACGCTCCACTGGTCGTTGAAGGTGTAGCCACCGCGCAGGCTCTTGGACAGGTTGCGGTAGCCATCGCGGTCGGGCTCATCGGCGAAGCAGCCGGTGAACAGCGTGGCCGAGCCACGGCAGGCGTTGATGCCATCGGTGTGCTGGTAGGCGATGTCCGCGCCGAACCAGCCGTGCTCGCCGCTGCCACCGATGCCGCCGCTGGCTTCGCGCAGGCCGTTGCTGCCGCCGCCGAGCTGGAAGTGTGGCGCGAATTCGCCCTGGTTGCGACGGGTGAAGATCTGGATGACGCCACCGATGGCATCGGCGCCGTACAGGCTCGACTGCGGCCCGCGCACGATTTCCACGCGTTCGATCTGCGCCAGCGGCAGGTCCTGGTACATCGCCAGGCCGAGGTCGGCGCTGTTGATGCGCACGCCATCGACCAGCACCACGGTGTGCGAGGAATTGGTACCGCGCAGGAACAGCGAGCTCTGCTTGCCGAGGCCACCGCTGTTGGTCAGGTTGATGCCGGCGCGGCCCGCCAGCAGCTCCTGCAGCGAGGTGGCCTGGCTGGATTCGATCTGCGCACGGTCGATCACCTGCGCCGGCGCGATGCTGTCCTGCAGGGCGATGGGGGTACGCGTGGCGGTGACCAGCACCTGGTCCAGCGCCGCGGTGTCATCGTTGGCCTGCGCATGGGCCAGGGCGGGCAGGGCGGCCAGCACGGCCAGGGACAGCATTCGGGACTGCAGCTTCATCGGGGGGACTCCAGGTGCCACGCACGCCCGCGTGGCGAAGGGGAGGAACCGCGAAGGCAGGCAGGCGCCGAAGCCGCGGCAGCGCCACGGTCATCCAGCGCCATGCCCACCGCATCGCGACCTGAGGCTTCCGGGCCGGTCTCCGGGCTTGCCGCCAGGTGGCGCGAGGCCACCGTCCAGGCGCCTTCCCATGCCAGAGGCACAGTGGCGATGTTGCCTGGAACAGACGTGCTTACCGTTGCGGGGGCAGCGCCGGCCTGGCGTGTTGCCACGCGTCACCGGCTTCCCGTTTCAACCTGCCGGCCGTGGCCGCAGGTCACCTGGAAGTGGGCGCAGTCTACGGCATCCCAGCAGCCCCGTAGAGTCGAGCCTGCTCGACTGTCTTTGCCGTGCCCGTAGAATGTCCCCTCGATCCCGTGGTGCCGTTGCCGATGTCCCGCTGTTTTCTGCTGTTCCCGCGTTGCCTGCACAGGACGCACGCATGATCCTCGACCTGGTCCGCCATGCCGGCAACGGCCGCGATGAGTTCCTCGATGGCCGCAGCGATCCGCGGCAGCTGGCCCGCCTGCCGCAGGAACTGGTCGACGCCTATGCCGAGCAGGACTGGCAGCGGGTGATCAGTTCGCCGCGCCTGCGCTCGCTGCACACGGCGATGGCCCTGGCCACCCCGCGCGGGCTGGACGTGGAGGCGGACGAGGAGTGGGAGGAGTTGGATTTCGGCGATTGGGACGGGCAGTCATTGTTCGACCTGCCGGAGGACGCGCTGGCGGCCTTCCATGCCGATCCGCACGCCTTCCCGCCGCCCAACGGCGAGAGCTGGGGCCACTTCGAACGGCGCATCGCACGCGCGCTGGATCGCCTGCTGGACGATGAGGATCCGCTGCCGACCGTGGTGGTCAGCCATGGCGGCCCGCTGCGCATGGTGCTGTCGCAGGTCTGCGGGCTGCCGCTGTCGCTGTGCTGGGCACTGCGCATCGACCACGGCACGCGCCTGCGGGTGTGGCTGGAACGCGGCGAAGTGGGCCTGGTGGGCGAGCTGCTGGAACTGCAGCAGCCGTAAACGCGACCGCCGGGCATGGCCCGGCGCTACCGATCCCGCATGACCGCCGCACCGTGGTAGCGCCCGGCCAAGCCCGGCGCCCGCGCAGCGCGGACGCGCGTAACCACGTCCGCCTTATCGGCACAGCCCACATAGCCGGGAACCCCGGGGGGGGCGGGCGGCGCACCCCGCCCCCCGCCCCCCCCCCCCGCCGGGGCCGGCGCCCCCCCCCCCCCCCCCCCCCCCCCGCCCCCGGGGGGCGCGCCGGGCCCCCCCCCCCGCGAGCGCGAAGCGCGGACGCTCTAATCCTCGTCCGCGTTCTCGGCAAAACTGTCTTCGCCGTCATCCCCGGTGTCGAAGCGCTGCTCATGCACCGGACCCGATGCCGGGCCGGCCGCCTTCAGCGGGTTCGCGGCGATACGTGCCTCGTAATCCTGCACCAGCGCCTCGCGCTGGGCTTCGCCCAGCTCCTGCCAGTGGCAGTCCAGCAGCGCGCCTTCCAGCGAATAAAGCAGATTCAGGCTCGGCTTGAAGCCGGCGCGCTTGACCTTGACGAAGGCCCCGACCGCGCCGAGCGCGGCCAGGTCCTCGCGGCTGCGCAGGCCGACCTGGCGCAGCCACGCCGCGCTCTTCGGGCCGATGTTGCGCAGCTTCGGTGCGCTCATCCCAGGGCCTCGACGAACACGCGGGCGATGGCTTCCAGACCGGCCTGGTCCTCGGCATCGAAGCGGCCCACCTTCGGGCTGTCGATGTCGAACACGCCGATCAGTTCATCACCGCGCAGCAGCGGCACCACCAGCTCCGAGCGCGAGGCCGAATCGCAGGCGATGTGGCCGGGGAAGGCGTCGACGTCTTCCACGCGCTGGGTGACGCGCTGGCTGGCGGCGGCACCGCACACGCCCTTGTCCAGCGGGATGCGCACGCAGGCCGGCAGGCCCTGGAACGGGCCGACCACCAGCTCCTTGCCGTCGTACAGGTAGAAGCCCACCCAGTTCAGGTCGGGCAGGGCGTGGTAGACCAGTGCGGAGAGGTTGGCCGCATTGGCGATGCGGTCGGACTCGGCGTAGACCAGGCCGCGGGCCTGTTCCAGCAGCTGGGCGTATTGTTCCGGCTTGCTGCCGGTGAGCGAGGCATTGGCGAACATGCCTGCAGTCTAGCAAGCGTACGGGACCAGCGATAATGCACGCTCTGTTGCATGCCTGGAGCCGTTGATGCCCCTGCCTACCACGTTGCCGCCGGCGCTGTTCGTCACCGGGACCGATACCGAGATCGGCAAGACCGCCAGCAGCACCGCGCTGCTGCATGCGCTGCGCCGGCGCGGGCTGCGTGCGGTGGGCATGAAGCCGGTGGCCAGTGGCAGCCAGGACCTCGGCCACGGCCTGCGCAACGAGGATGCCCTGGCGCTGCAGGCGGCCAGCTGGCCGGTGCCGGACTACGCCGACCTGAATCCCTATGCGCTGCGGCAGCCGCTGGCGCCGGAACTGGCCGCCGCCGAGGACGGCGTGCAGGTGCAGCTTGCGCCGATCGTGGCCGCGTTCGAGCGCCTACGTGCGCAGGCCGACGTGGTGGTGGTGGAAGGCGTGGGCGGCTGGCTGGCGCCGGTGTCGGCCACCCTGGACCAGCTGGATCTGGTGCGCGCGCTGCGCCTGCCGGTGCTGCTGGTGGTGGGCATGCGCCTGGGCTGCGTGAACCACGCACGGCTGACCGCGCAGTCGCTGCAGGCCAGCGGCGTGGCGTGCCTGGGCTGGATCGGCAACCACATCGATCCGGCCATGCAGCGCCAGGACGAGAACATCGCCACCCTGCAGCAGCGCCTGCCGATGCCGTGCTGGGGCCGCCTGCCGTACCTGCCGGGCGCGGATGGCCAAACCCTGGGCGCACACCTGGGAGCAGAGCAGCAGTAGAGTCGACTGTCAGTCGACTATCGCGCGCAGCGCGGGGTTTGATCAGGAGCAGTCGACCAACGGTCGACTCTACCCGGCAACCCGATACGAACGGCACCGCGATTGCCGGCCAGCGGCCGGCACTACCGTGCAGACAATTCCCGCGCGATCGCACCCAGCCGTTCCACCGCGCTGATGAAGCGCGCATCCAGCGCCTGGCAGCACGACAGCCGCAGGCAATGCCGGTAGCGCGCACCGCGCGAATACACCTGGCCGGGCATGAACACGATGTCCTCCGCCAGCGCCCGCTCGAACAGTTCGCGGGTATCCACGCCGGGCAGCTCCAGCCACAGCAGGAAGCCACCCTGCGGCTCGGTGGCACGGGTGCCGGCGGGGAAGTGCTCGGCCACCAGCTGGCGCAGGCGCCCGACCTGTTCGCGGTACAGCCGGCGCATGCGATGCAGGTGGTGCTCGTAACTGCCCGCTTCCAGGTAGGCCGCCACCGCATCACCGAGCAGCTGCGGTTCACCGCCGGTCGACTGGAATTTGAGCAGGGCGATGCGCTCGGCAAAACGGCCGCCATCGAGCCAGCCGATGCGGTAATCCGGCGCCAGCGTCTTGGAAAAACCGCCGACCACCATCACCCAGCCATCGCGATCAAACGCCTTCAGCAGCGGCGCTGGTGGCTCGCAGAACTGCAGCTCGGCATACACCGCATCCTCGATCAGCGGCAGCTGGTGTGCGTTGACCAGCTCGGCCAGGCGCTGCTTGGCGGCCGTCGGCATGGTGCAGCCCAGCGGGTTGTGCACGGTGGGCATCACCACCAGCGCGGCCAGCGGCGTGTGCTCCAGCAGCGCTTCCAGCGCATCCACGTCCAGCCCGTGCTGCGGGTGGGTAGGCAGTTCGATGGCCTGCAGGCCGAGATTGGCCAGCAGCGGGTACAGGTTGAAATAGGACGGCGCTTCAATGCCGACGGCCGCGCCCGGTTCGGTCACCGCGCGCAGGGCCAGCTGCAGTGCTTCCATCGCGCCATGGGTCAACAGAAGGCGGTCGGCATGCGTGTGCAGGCCCATCCGCGGGCCACGCCGTACGATCTGTGCCAGCAGGCGCGGCGAGCCATTCGGGCGCGCATAGGTTTCCACCGTCTGCTGGCCGTGGCGCAGCACCTGTGCGGTATGCCGGGCCAGCTGCGCGCCGGGATAGAACTGCCGCCCCCGTGGCCCGGCGAAGGCGAGATCGATCACCCCGGGGCGTCGCTGTGCCTCGAGCACGCGCGCCATCAACGCCTGCTGCAGCGGTGCGGTGGGCGCCGAGGGGGCATCGCGCAGTGATCGCTGCGGCACCGACAGGCGCGGCGCCACCTCGAAACCCGCCTTCGGCCGCGGCACCACCAGCCCAGCATCTTCCAGCTGGCGGTAGGCGGCGATGACGGTGTTCAGGCTGAGCTGGCGCTGCGCGGCCATCTGCCGCAGCGAGGGCAGGCGGCTGCCGACCGGCAGGCGACCGCCGTGGATGGCCTCGGCCAGTTCATCGGACAGGCGCTGGTAGCGCGGCGGGGCCGGGGTGGTGCGTTGATCTGTATCCATTGGACTGGCCTGCATCTGGAGCTGTACCCATGATGCCGCCGAGCCTAGCATGGTGCTGTCGGTGGGGCCTGATCGGGGCCTGGCCGATCCATTGCAAACGCACGGCCGCAGGGCCGTGCGTCTTTTTTTGTGTAGAGGTAGTGCCGGCCGCTGGCCGGCAACCGTGTCATCGCGATCGCGAGGATGCCGGCCAGCGGCCGGCACTACCAGAAGCGCGGTCAGCGCATCGGCACCAGCGACGCCTGGCGCCGGTACAGCGCGGGGAACTGCTTGCCCAGCGCGGCCAGCTTCGGTGCGTCGTAGTAGCGGATGTAGGCCGCCTGCGGGTAGTTGTTCATGTAGTTCTGGTGGTAGCTCTCGGCCGGGTAGAAACGCTGGCCGCTGGCCACCTGGGTCACGATCGGGCCGCGGTAGCTGCCAGCCTTGCCCAGCTGGTCGATGTAGGCGCGGCTGGCAGCCAGCTGCCTGGCGTCATCGCTGAAGATCGCCGAGCGGTACTGGCTGCCGTGGTCGGGGCCCTGGTAGTTCAGCTGGGTGGGATCGTGCGCCACCGAGAAGAACACCTGCAGCAGCTGCCCATAGCTGACCTGGCGCGGATCGTAGTCGACCTTCACCGCTTCGGCGTGGCCGGTGCGGCCACTGCTGACGCGCTCGTAGCGAGCATCGGCGGCACTGCCTCCGGCATAGCCGGCCACTGCATTGCTCACACCTTTCACGTGCTGGAACACGCCCTGCACGCCCCAGAAGCAGCCACCGGCAAACACCACGCTGGCCTGGGTGGCGCCATCGGTGAAGGCGGCATCGCCGGTGGGTGCCGGCAGTGCCTGTACCTGCGCGGTGGCGCCAGCCGGTGCGGCCATCGCGCCGCGATCCACCAGCAGCACGCCGGCCACCAGTGCCGTGGCGACCAGCCCGGCCACACCCACTGCAATGCCCTGTTCGAAGGAGAATTTCATCGTGCCCTCCTGTTCTCAACCAAAGGTGAAGGCATAGCCCTGCACGCCCGCATCGAGGAACTCGATCTCGAAGCGGTGCGGGCCGACCGTGCCGCGCTGGCGCACCAGCTGGTACAGACGGTTCTCGTTGACCACGCCGCTGCCATCGGCGCCGACATCGCTGCCGGCATCGGTGGCCGGCAGCGGCTTGTCGTCCAGCCACACGCGGAAGCGCACCGGCGTGCCGTCCTGTTTTGGTGCCAGCACCAGGTGCAGGTCGCGGGCATGGAACTGGAAAGCGATGCGACCGCCGGCCTGCTGCAGCTGCGCGGCTTCATCGGTGATGGTCCAGCGGCCGGACAGGCCCCACTGGTTCAGCGCGAGGCTGGCCGGCAGCGTGTAGTCGAAGGCCGCATCGGTGCGCTGCCCGCCGGGCGAGGCGAAGTGCTCGGCACGTGCGTGGCCCAGGTAGGTTTCCGGCGAGCGCAGGTTGCCCATGTCGGCCTGCGTGGCCACGCCCTGCAGGTCGGCGGCGGCCGGGTCGGCCGGCGGCGGCAGATCGGCCTGGCCGGCCTCGGTCAGCAGGCGGCGGATCACCTGCTCCGAATGCGCGTAGTTGCCTTCACCGAACTGGTGGGCGCGGATGTTGCCCTGTGCATCGACGAAATACTGTGCCGGCCAGTACTGGTTGTTGAACGCGCGCCAGATCGAATACTGGTTGTCCAGCGCCACCGGGTATTCCACCTTCAGCTGCTGCACCGCCTTCATCACGTTGCGCGGGTCGCGCTCGAAGGCGAACTCGGGCGTGTGCACGCCGACCACCACCAGGCCATGGTCGCGGTAGCGGCGCTCCCACTCGTGCACGAAGGGCATCGCGCGCAGGCAGTTGATGCAGGAATAGGTCCAGAAGTCGACCAGCACGACCTTGCCGCGCAGCTGTTCGGCCTTGAGCGGCGGGCTGTTGAGCCAGCCGGTGGCACCGTCCAGGGAGGGCAGGGAGCCTTCCACCGGCAGCGGCGCGTCGGCACCGGCAGTGGCGCCGGCCATCATCATCATCGGCGGCGCCGCCGGCTGCGCACCGGGCACGGCATCGAGCAGGCCCTGTTCGATGCGCGCGGTGCTCACCGTGGACAGGCGGGTCAGCAGGCCGGTATCCCAGCCCAGACCGATGGCCACCACCGCCAGCAGCGCGGCAACGCCCAGCACCTTGCGCAGCACGTCGCCCAGGCCCAGACGAGCCTGCAGCGCATTGAACACGCGGCCGCCGATCCATACCGCCAGCGCAAGCGCGGTGGCCGCGCCCAGTGCGTAGGCCAGCAGCAATGCGCTGGTGCCGACGCTGGCGCCATGCAGGGCAGCGCCGGTCAGCACCAGGCCGAGGATCGGCCCGGCGCACGGCGCCCACAGCAGGCCGGTGGCGATGCCGATCAGCAGCGAGGTCCACGCGCCACCACGGCCGGCATCATCGGCGGCATCGGCGCGTGCACTCAGCCGCGCACCCACGCGCTGGAACGGCGCCAGCAGATGGTCGGCCAGGCGCGGCCACAGCAGCGCGAGGGCGAACACCGCCATCAGCACCAGGGCCAGCCAGCGGCCGATCTGGTTGGCCTGCGCCACCCATTGGCTGCCCACGGCGGCCAGGCTGGCGACCGCGGCGAAGGTCAGCGCCATGCCCAGCAGCAGCGGCAGCGTGCTGCGCACGAAGGAGCGGTTGGCCCGCGCGAACACGAAGGGCAGCACCGGCAGGATGCACGGGCTGAGCAGGGTCAATACACCGCCCAGGTAGGCCAGCAGCAACAGCAGCATCATCAGGCTCCAGAAGTAGGGGAAGAACCGAGCGGCACGCGCCAGCCACCGTTGCTGTCCTGCTGTGCCGCACCGGGCTGGAACAGCAGGGCGGCACCATTCATGCAGTAGCGCAGGCCGGTGGGGCGCGGGCCATCGTTGAAGACATGGCCGAGGTGGCCGCCGCAGCGGCTGCAGTGCGCTTCCACCCGCAACATGCCGAAGGTGGTGTCGCGGTCCTCGCCGACGGCGCCGTGCAGCGGTGCCCAGAAGCTGGGCCAGCCGGTGCCGCTTTCAAACTTGGTGGAGGAGGAGAACAGCGGCTGCTGGCAGCCGGCGCAGGTGAAGGTGCCCTGCCGGTGTTCGCGGTCCAGCGGGCTGCTGCCGGCGCGTTCGGTGGCCTGCTGGCGCAGCACCGCGTACTGCGCCGGGGTCAGCAGCCGGCGCCATTCGGCGTCGGTGCGCATCAGCGGGAACTGTCGAGCCGGGCGGTTCTCGGCGGCGGCCGTGGCAGCGCGGCTGCACGCGCCCAGGCCGAGCACGCCAGCGGCGGTGGCAAGACCACCCAGGCCCAGCAGGTGGCGGCGGGTGAGGGGCATGGCGGACTCCGGGAGGGGGCGACGGGGCCATGCTGCGCCTGCCCGGGTCAACGAATCCTCACGCAGGATTCAATTTTTCGTGAGGTATCGGTGGCCGTCCCGCGCCACAATGCAGGCAGCCTCCCCACTGGCCCCGAGCTGCCGATGTCCGCCAAACGCGTCCTGATCGTCGAAGACGATGCCCACATCGCCGACCTGCTGCGCATGCACCTGGCCGACGAGGGCTACGACGTCGCCCACGCCGCCACCGGCGATGCCGGCCTGCGCCTGCTGGAGCAGGACGGCGCGTGGGACGCGCTGGTGCTGGACGTGATGCTGCCCGGCGTAGATGGCCTGCAGATCTGCCAGCGTGCCCGTGCGATGGCGCGCTACGTGCCGATCATCATCATCAGCGCACGTGGCAGCGAAACCCAACGCATCGTCGGCCTGGAACTGGGCGCGGACGATTACCTGGCCAAGCCCTTCTCGATGCCCGAACTGGTGGCGCGCGTGCGCGCGCTGCTGCGCCGTGCCGAAGCGATGGCACAGAACGCGCGCATCGATGCCGGTGCGGTCGAGGTCGGTGGCCTGCAGCTGGACCCGGTGGCGCGTACCGCCTCGGTCGATGGCAGCACCCTGGAACTGACCCCGCGTGAGTTCGACCTGCTGCTGTTCTTCGCCCGCCACCGTGACCAGGTGTTCGCACGGATGGAACTGCTCAACCAGGTCTGGGGCTACCAGCACGATGGTTACGAGCACACGGTGAACACCCACATCAATCGCCTGCGCAGCAAGATCGAGCTCGACCCGGCCACGCCGCGGCGCCTGCTGACGGTGTGGGGGCGCGGCTACAAGCTGGTTGACCCGGCCGGGGCGGCGGCATGATCACGCCCAACCTGTGGCAGAAGCTGGCGGCGGTGATCGCCGCGCTGATGCTGATGTGCTGCATGGCCCTGCTGGCCCTGCAGATGCGCGCGAGCACCCGCCACGAACAGGAAGCGGTGCAGCGGCTGTCGCTGGGCCTGGCCGAACACATCGCCCAGCGCAGCGAACTGATGGACACCAGCGGCATGCGCGATACCGCAGTGCGCGCGCTGTTCGGCCAGCTGATGGCGGTCAATCCCAGCGTGGAGGTGTACCTGCTGGACGACCAGGGCCGCATCCTCGGCCACGATGCGCCCAGCGGCCACCTGCTGCGCAACCGCGTCGACCTGGCGCCGCTGCGTCGCCTGCTGGCCGGTGCACCGCTGCCGATCCTCGGCGACGACCCGCGCAGTACCGGCGGCCGCAAGGTGTTCAGCGTGGCCCCGCTGGTGGTGCAGGGGCGCCAGGCCGGTTATGTGTACGTGGTGCTGGTGGGCGAGCACCGGCAGATGCTGGCCGACGACCTGGCCGCCAGCAACCAGTGGAACACCACGCTGTGGTCGGTGCTGCTGGTGGGCGGGCTGGGCCTGCTGGCCGGGCTGGTGGCGTTCTACTGGGTCACCCGGCCGCTGCGCCGGCTGACGCGGCGCATCCAGGCCTTCGACATCGATGCGCCCACGCCATTGCCGGCCCCGGTGCCGCTGCGCAGCGGTGAGCGTGACGAACTGAAGATCCTCGAACATGCCCACGCGCAGATGGCGCAGCGGCTGGGCGAACAGTGGCAGCAGCTGCGCCAGCAGGACCTGCAGCGCCGCGAACTGGTGGCCAACATCTCGCACGACCTGCGCACGCCGCTGTCGTCGCTGCATGGCTACCTGGAAACGATGGCGCTGAAGGAAGCCACGCTGTCGCCGGACGAACGCCGTCGCTATCTCGGCATCGCCCTGGCGCAGAGCGCCAAGGTCGGCCGCCTGGCGCGCGCGCTGTTCGAACTGGCGCGGCTGGAACATGGCGAAGTGCGCCTGGAGTGGGAGGTGTTCGCGCTGCCGGAACTGCTGCAGGACGTGCTGCAGAAATTCGAACTGGCCGCGCAGGCACGCGGCCAGCACCTGCATGCGGACTTCCCGCCGGGCCTGCCGCTGGTGCGTGCCGATCTCGGCCTGGTCGAGCGGGTGCTGACCAACCTGCTCGACAACGCGCTGCGGCATGCGTCCGAGGGTGGCGAGGTACGGGTGCAGCTGCGCGCCATCGAAGGCAGCGTGGAAGTGAGCGTGGCCGACGATGGCCCGGGCGTGGCCCCGGCGCTGCGCGCGCAGCTGTTCCAGGCACCGGCGGCACTGGGGGCGCGGCGTGGCGAGAATGGCGGGCTGGGGCTGCTGATCGTGCAGCGCATCGTGCAGCTGCACGGTCGTCGTATCGAACTGCGGGAAAGCGCGACCGGCGCGCTGTTCGTCTTTGCGCTGCCGCGCGCGGAGAGCGCGGGGCCCTGATACGCCGCTGCGCTCGCCGGGCATGGCCCGGCGCTACCGGTGTGCGCGGCCGCCAGGCCGCCCGTGACGCGTGCGCTTCACCGGATTGCAGGCAAAAAAAGACCCGGCAGAGGGAGGGATCTGCCGGGTCCGGATTGCATGGGGGGAGGGACCCATGCAATGAGCGTGGGCGTGACGTCAGTGGCTGTTGCCGGTGGCGTCCGCCGTTGTATTTGTCTGGCCCTGCACCAGGTCGGACCAGGCGCGACCGGCCTGCAGGCCAAGATCGACCACGTCCTGCTGGGCCTGGCCCAGCCGCTGCAGGTTGTCCTGCCACAGCTGTGCGCCCTTGGGCAGCAACCCGGCCGGATCCTCGCTGCGGGCCAGTTCGCCCAGCCAGCCGCCGGTTGCGGTCAGGTTGCGTTCCATCGCCTTCAGCTGCACGCCGAACATGCTCTCGGCGTTTTCCAGCGCCAATCGGTTTGCACGCGTTGCCGCAGCCGCCAGCTGGCGGGTGGCATCACTGAAACGATCGGCGAAGGCGTTGGCCATGGCGGCATCGAAAGCGGTTGATGCAATGCAGCATACGCCGATCATGCCGCAATGCAACAAAAAAGAAGAAGGCGCTCAAGGCGCCTTCAGAAACCCTTGAGTATCAATGGCTTGATCAGGCGACCGGGCCGCGGTACCGGCAGCCGGAGGTGCAGGTTTCATGCACGGTGATCTCGCTCAGCGCGGGCAGCACCGGCTTCAGCTCCTTCCAGATCCACACCGCCAGGTTCTCGCTGGTCGGGTTTTCCAGGCCGGGGATGTCGTTGAGGTAGTGGTGGTCCAGGCGGTCGTAGATCGGCTGGAAGGCGGCTTTGACGTCGCCGAAATCCATGATCCAGCCGGTCTGCGCACCCGGCTCGCCTTCCACCTTCAGTTCCACCCGGAACGAGTGGCCGTGCAGGCGCGCGCATTTGTGGCCCGGCGGCACGTTGGGCAGGCGGTGGGCCGCCTCGAGCATGAAGACTTTGAAGATTTCCATGGCGCGATTGTACGCCGGCCCCGCCGCCGCGGCCGTCCCGGTTGTTGGCTTTCCGTAAAGCAATTCTTTCCATCCGGATGAAGAGATGTTAGCTTCTCTTATATCCGTATGAAGAGATGTTATTGGTCCCGCCAGACTTGGCATGGATTACTGCGGAACTTCCGTCGTCCACTACCACCCCCACATCGTCATGCCCCAGCACACCCTGCTCGTGGCGGCCCTGGCCGTCGCTCTGGCCGCGCCTTTGTCTGCCGCCGCCGAAACCTCCGCCGACGCCAGTGGCGAAGCCAGCACCCTGGCCGCCGTGCGCGTCACCGGTTCCAACATCAAGCGCACCGATACCGAGGCGTCCAACCCGGTGCAGGTGATCGGCCGCCAGCAGCTGGAACAGACCGGCAAGGCCACCGTCGCCGACGTGCTGCGCTCGATCTCGGCCAACACCGGCAACGCCGCCAACGAAACCACCAACAACGGCTGGGCGTCCGGCTCGGCAGGCATCGGCCTGCGCGGCCTTTCGCAGAAGAACACGCTGGTGCTGCTCAACGGCCGCCGCCTGGCCAACTACGGCTTCCCGGCCGGCGGCCTGTCCGACACCTTCGTCGACCTCAACGCGTTGCCGCTGGTCGCCGTCGAGCGCATCGAAGTGCTCAAGGACGGCGCATCGGCCGTGTACGGTTCCGATGCGGTGGCCGGCGTGGTCAACATCATCACCCGGCAGAACTTCGAAGGCGCCGAACTCGGCGGCAGCTTCGGCGGTGCCGACCAGGGCGGCCTGCACGAGCAGAACCTGAAGTTCGTCGGTGGCCTCGGTGACCTGGATACCGATGGCTACAACATCCTCTTCAGCCTGCAGGGCTACAACCGCGAGCGCCTGGACCAGGACGAGCGCAACCTGACCAAGAGCGGCATCTACAGCGACCAGCCCGGCGGCCGCTGGAACGGCTGGTCGGCCAAGAGCGCGCGCTACCTCATCAACGGCGTCTCGGTGCCGATGCTCGATGCCGACGGCAACTGCCCCACCGGCACCACCCGCGTCGCCAGCGCGCCCATCGACGGCCTCGCCGGTGATACCTGCGGCTTCAACCAGGCGCCGTACACCACCCTGATTCCCTCGACCAAGCGCTACCAGGCGTATGCCAACGGCACCTTCCGCCTCGGCGAGAACGTCGAAGCCTTCGGCGAAGTGCTGTACAGCCAGATCAAAAGCGCCGCGTGGTTCGGCAGCAGCCCGTTCTTCACTCTGGAAAGCGGCCGCTTCGCCCTGAACGCGGAAACCGGCCTAGCCGAACCGGTGTCGTCCAACCTGCCGGCCACCAGCCCGTACAACCCGTATGGCCGCGCGGTGCCGATCGAATACACCTTCTTCGACCTCGGCGGCACCATCAAGACCAACCGCTCCACCGCCTACCGCGGCGTGGTCGGCCTGCGCGGCAGCACCGCCGCCTGGGACTGGGAAGTGGCCGCGTTCGGTGCGCGCAGCAGCGAGCGCGAGACCGTGTCGGGCGGCTTCGCCAACCGCTGGGCGCTGGCCGATGCGCTGGCCAGCGGCAGTTACAACCTGCTCAACCCATCGGCCACCCCGCAGTCGGTGATCGATGCGATCAACATCTCCACCCTGCGCCCGGCCGAATCGGTGCTGCAGGGCGTGGACGCCAAGATCTCCGGCACCCTGGGCCGCACCTGGGCCGGCGACATCGGCTTCGCCGCCGGTGCCGAATGGCGCCGCGAGAAGCTCGATTCCAACAACCCCTGGCAGATCGATGCCGGCCTGCAGGTACGCCCGGCCATCGCCGAGGTGCACGGCGAGCGCAAGGTCAGCGCCGCCTATGCCGAAGTGAACGTGCCGCTGGCCACGGGCCTGGAACTGTCCGCCGCCGCGCGTGCCGACCACTACGACGACTTCGGCGACGCGTTCTCGCCCAAGCTCGGCCTGCGCTGGCAGCCGCTGGATTTCCTGCTGGTGCGCGCCTCGGCGTCGAAGGGCTTCCGTGCGCCGTCGCTGTCGGAGAACTCCAACAGCACCAGCATCGCCTACGGCAGCGTGGTCGACCCGCGTGATCCGGACGTGCCGGGCTCGCGCCAGAACCCCACCTTCTTCACCGTCGGCAACAGCGAGCTGAAGCCCGAGCGCACCAAGAGCGTGAACTTCGGCGTGGTGCTCTCGCCGTGGGCCAACACCAACCTGAGCGTGGACTACTACCGCATCCAGCTGGACAACCTGGTCGGCACCAACAACACCCAGACCCTGGTCAACGACAACGTGGCCGGTGCCGTGCAGCGCGATGAGCGCGGCAAGCTGCTGGCCGTGTTCAACCGCTACCAGAACCTGAGCGAGCTGAAGACCTCGGGTATCGACGTCGAACTGCGCCAGCGCATCCCGACCGCCGCGCTGGGCGATTTCACCCTGTCCTCGGCCTACACCCACGTGCGTGACTACCGTCGCCCGACCGTGGTCGGTGGCCCGCTGGTGGACTACGCCGGCAGCAACCTCGGCGCAACGCTGCCGAAGAACAAGGCGACCACCACGCTGGACTGGACCTACCGCGATTTCACCGCGGCCGTCACCTGGTACTACACCAGCGGTTACGACCAGAAGGCCAGCACCGCCGCCGCGGCCGTGCAGGACCGCATCGATGCGTACAACCAGTTCGACCTGTACCTGGCCTATGCCGGCATCGACAAGCTGACCGTGTACGCCAAGGTGCAGAACCTGGCTGACAAGACGCCGCCGTACGACGCTTCGTTCCCGGGCATCCGCGCGCCGTACGACTTCAGCCAGTACGACCTGCGTGGCCGCTACTTCACCCTCGGCTTCGATTACCGCTTCTGATGCCATCGCCGCGGCCGGCCACACCCTGTGGCCGGCCGCGTTGCCGCTGTCCTGTTTCTTGGGGAGTCACCGTGTCCTTCCACCGCCGTGCCGTTCTTCCGCTGCTGCTTGCCGCCGCCACCGTCCTGTCCTCGCCGCTGCCGGCGCAGGCCCAGAGTGCGTACTTCTTCCCGCAGGCCACCGACGCTGCCGCGTTCGATGCCGCCATTCCCAGCCCCGAGCAGTTCCTTGGCTACCCGATCGGCAGCCGCTACACCCGCCATGACCAGCTGGTGGCCTATTTCCAGGAACTGGCGAAGCACTCGGACAAGATCCGCGTGCAGGAGATCGGCCGCAGCTACGAAGGCCGCCCGCTGCTGATCGCCACCGTCACCGCCGCCGACAACCAGGCGCGCATCGAACAGATCCGCCAGCAGCACGCCACCCTGGTCGACCCGGCGCAACCGCGCAGCGCCGCCGGTGACAGCCCCGTCGTGGTCTGGCTGGGCTACAGCGTGCATGGCAACGAAACCTCCAGCGGCGAAGCGGCGATGCTGACCGCCTACTACCTGGTGGCCAACCGCAGTGCCGAAACCCAGCAGTGGCTGCAGCAGTCGGTGGTGCTGTTCGACCCGGCGCAGAATCCCGACGGCCGCGATCGTGCCGCGAACTGGCACAACGCGTGGGCTTCGGAGCCGGCCTCGTCCGATCCGGCTGACAAGGAACATGTCGAACCGTTCCCGCAGGGCCGTACCAACCACTACTTCACCGATCTCAACCGCGACTGGCTGGCCCTGACCCAGCAGGATTCGCGGCCCAAGCTGGCCGCGTTCCACCAGTGGTACCCGAACGTGCAGATCGACTTCCACGAGATGGGCAAGGACAGCACGTACTACTTCGAGCCCTCGCCGAAGAGCATGCACAGCCCGTTGATTCCGGCTGCATCGTACGAGTTCAACAAGACCCTGGCCAAGTACCACGCGCAGTCGCTGGATGCGCTGGGCTCGCTGTACTACACCGGCGAGAACTACGACAACTTCTCGCCGGTGTATGGCTCGACCTATCCGGATTTCCACGGCGCGGTCGGTGTCACCGTCGAGCAGGCCAGCTCGCGTGGGCGCGTGCAGGAATCGGTGAACGGCCTGCTGACCTTCCCCTTCACCATCCGCAACCAGGTCGCCACCGGGCTGGGCACGGTGCGCGGTGCGGTGACCGAGCGCAGTGGCCTGTTCGACCTGCAGAAGGATTTCTTCCAGAGTGCGCTGAAGCAGGCGGCACAGCAGCCGGTGAAGAGCTTTGTGTTCGGTGATGCGCACGACCCGGCACTGACCCGGCGCCTGCTGGAGCTGTTGCTGCTGCACCGCATTGAAGTGCGTGCACTGGATCGCGCGGTGACGGTCGACGGGCAGCGCTTCGATGCCGGCAGCGCGTACGTCGTGCCGGTGCAGCAGGCGCAGTTCCGCCTGGTCCATTCGATCTTCGCCGAGACGCCGTCGATCAAGGGCGACGTGTTCTACGGCAGCACCAGCTATGCGATCGCACCGGCCTACGGCGTGGCCTTCGCCGGCAGCCGCAGCCGCATCGACGGCGGTGCCCGCGTGGCGGAACTGCCGCCGGTGCAGGGTGCGGTCAACGGCGGCCAGGCCGGTTTCGCCTACGCCATCGACTGGCGCGACTACAACGCCGGCCGCGCGCTGGCCGCGCTGCAGGCCAAGGGGCTGAGCGCGCGCGCCGCGTTCAAGCCGTTCAGCAGCGCCACCGCGCAGGGCCAGGTCGACTTCGCCTCGGGCAGCCTGGTCATCCCGGTGGCCGGCCAGCCGCTGCAGGGTGCGGCCCTGCTCGACGCGGTAACTGCCGCCGCACGCGACGCCGGCGTGCAGGTGCATGCCCTGTCCAGCGGCCGCAGCAATGAGGGCATCGACCTCGGCAGCGATGGCGTCAAGGCACTGCGCAAGCCGGCCGTGGCGCTGGTGATGGGCGAGGGCGTGGCCGCCACCGAGATCGGTTCGGCCTGGTTCCTCCTCGACCAGCAGCTGCACCTGCCGGCCAGCAAGCTGGATCCGCAGCAGCTGGGCAAGGTCTCTCTGGACCGCTATACCACCATCGTGCTGTCCGGTGGCACCTACACCGGCATCGACGCCACCGCCGTAGCCGCGCTGAAGCGCTGGGTGCAGGCCGGCGGCTCGCTGGTGACCTATGGCAGCGCGTCGAAGTGGGCGGTGGAACAGAAGCTGGCCGAGGGCGAATCGCTGGGCAAGGACGAAGAGGCGGGCGATGCCGACCGCCGCGCGTTCGGCGACCAGCGTGACATCGCCGCGATCGAGCGGGTGAGCGGCAACATCCTCAGCGCCGACGTCGATACCACCCATCCGCTGGCGTTCGGCGTGCCGCGCCGGCAGCTGGCGATCAACAAGGAAAACACGGTGACGCTGCAGCCGAGTGCGAATCCGTTCTCGACGGTGGTGCGCATCGATGCGACGCCACGGGTGAATGGTTACCTGTCCGAGCGCAACCGTGCGCGTGTGGCGGGGAGTGCGTGGCTGCTGGTGTCGGCGCAGGGGCAGGGCAACGTGGTGTTGTTTGCCGATGATCCGGCGCATCGCAAGTACTGGCACGGTACTGATCGCCTGCTGATCAATGCGATTTTCTTCGGGAATCTGGTGAATCCGGCGAAAGCGCGGGGTTGAGGCAGTCAGCGCCGCGATTTTCCCTGGCTGGGGAGGCCCGGAGGCCCAGTCAGGACACGCCGTGAACCCATCCATGGGGGCTCGATGGCGCCATCCATGGCGCCAACGGTCCTGCCT
>NZ_JBRRCR010000086.1:0-18520 GCF_056759115.1 Stenotrophomonas sp. STEN087
GGCGGCCGCGGGGTGGTTTTTTCGCCCCCCTCGCGGGCGTGTGCACCGTCGCCCCCCCGCGGCCGCCCCGCGCCGCCGCCGAAGGGGCCCGGGCCAGGGGGTTGCTGTACCCCTACGCCGGCGCCGTGGGCGCCGTCGACGTTTTGGAGACTGCGTAAATGAAAGCCCGCCTGATCGCCACCGGTGAACGCGCACCCAGCTGGGTCGCGCAGGGTTTCGCCGAATACCAGAAGCGGCTGTCGCACTGGCTGCCGTTCGAACTGGTGGAAATCGAGCCGGGCCTGCGTGGCAAGGGCCGCGATGCGCGTCGCGCCACCGAGGACGAAGGCAAGCGGGTGATCGCTGCGCTGCCGAAGAATGCCTACGTGGTGGCGCTGGACGTGCCGGGCCGCCAGCTCAGTTCCGAACAGCTCGCGCAGCGCCTGGAGCATTGGCGCGGGCAGGGCAGGGACCTGGCGTTCCTGATCGGTGGCCCGGAAGGGCACTCGCCGGAAGTGTCCGCGCTGGCCGATGAGAAGTGGTCGATCGGACCGCTGACCCTGCCGCACATGCTGGTGCGGCTGGTGGTCGCCGAGCAGCTGTATCGGGCCGCCGCAATGATTGCGAATCACCCCTACCATCGCGCGTGAAGAGTGGTTATACTAGTCGTCTGCCCGAATAGCTCAGCCGGTTAGAGCACTTGACTGTTAATCAGGGGGTCGTTGGTTCGAGTCCAACTTCGGGCGCCACCTTTGAAAACCCGCATCGCGAGATGCGGGTTTTTTTTGCGTCTATTGTCAGGCCCTGAAATTCCTGTAGAGCCGAACCCACGTTCGGCTGCTCTGCTTCGCAGCGTCAGTCGAGCATGGCTCGACTCTACAAGGTGAAGCAGCCGGGCATGGGCTCGGCGCTGCCGTTCCGGCAAAAACAAAGGCCCGGGCAGATGCCCGGGCCTTTGCAGGTGACGCGCCTTCGATTACTTGAAGGTGTACTTGGCGCCGACGGTGAAGTAACGGCCAATCGCACCGCTGAAGTGCAGCGGGTTGTAGTTGACCGCACCGTAGGTGCTGGGGTCGAGCGGAGCGATGCGGTCGAACACGTTCTGCACCGAGGCGTTCAGTTCGAAGGCTTCGGTGATGTTCCAGCGGCCGGACAGGTCGAAGGTGGTGAAGGAGGAGATCTTCTCCACCGGCGAACCGTCTTCATAGAAGGCCAGGTAGTCGCCACCGCGGCGGTCCTTGTTCTCCATGCTGTCGATGTAGTTCACCACACCGCTGACGCTCCACGGGCCCTGCTTCCAGGTGGTGCCGAAGTTGATCTTGTCCTGCGGCGTACCGATGCAGTTGGTCACGTCGCAGTTGCCGTGGGTGCCGACGTAATCGACGGTGGTGTCACCCTCGGTACGTTCGAACTTCAGGATGTGGCTCCACTGCAGGTCCATTTCCAGCTGGCCGGCGCCGAAGTCGAAGGTCTGGCGCACGTCGGTGTCGATACCGCGGACACGCGAGGAGTTGGCGTTCACGTACGCGGTGTTGACCGCCAGGATCGTGCCGCTGTTGGCCACGCCACCGATGTTGTTGGAATCGCGCAGGACGTTGCCGGCGGCGATCGCATCGGCGGTGCTGCCCTGGGCGATTTCGTTGGTACGCTTGATTTCCCAGGCGTCAACGGTCAGCGAGGTGGTGGAGGTCGGCTGCAGCACGATACCCACCGAGTAGCTCTTGGACTCTTCCGGCTTCAGGTCCTTGTTCGGGCGGGTGATGATCGCCACCGAGCGCGCGGTGCACTCGTTGGCCGGATCGATGGCGCAGCGCACCGGATCGCGGGCGTTGGAGAAGGCGGCCAGGCCACCGTCACCGTTCTCGGCCGGGTTCGGCGCGCGGAAGCCTTCGGCGTAGCTGGCGCGCAGGGCGATCCAGTCGGCCGGGGTCCACTTCACGCCCAGCTTCGGCGTGGCCTTGCCTTCACCGCTCTCGTACTTGTCGTAACGCACGGCGCCCGACAGTTCCAACGATTCCAGCACCGGTGCGGACAGTTCGGCGTAGCCGGCGTACACGTTCTGGGTGCCGTCATAGGCCGAGTAGCCCAGGCCGATGATCTGGCCGACGTCGGTGAAGGTCTGCGGGGTCAGGCTGTTGCTGGTCTTGCGCCACTCGGTACCGAAGGCCAGGCCCAGCGGGCCGCCCTTCAGGTCCATCAGGCTGCGCGAGATGGTGAAGTCGAACATGTCCAGGCTGGACTTGGCGCGGGCACTGATGGTCGGGCTGATCGCGTCGTAGACCGACTGCGGGGTCAGCGACGCGTTGTCACCGATGCGCCAGGTGCCGTACGGACAGGCCGGGTTGCCCAGCACGCAGCGCACGGCGTCATAGTTCAGGAAGCCGGTGCGCTTGTTGACCAGGTCGGTGCCCGAGTGCAGGTAGGCGGTGTCGTAGCTCCACTCACCCCAGTTGCCCTTGACGCCCACCAGGAAGCGGTTGAACTCGTTGGTGTTGTTGGTCACGCGCGGGCCCACGTCCCAGGCGCTGTAGCGCAGGCGCGCAGCGTAGGGCAGCGGATTGTCCGGGTGGCCGGCGTAGAGCATGGTCGCACCGGCGCCGCTGTTGGCGTTGACCGGGCCGCCCGGGTAACCCCAGCCGCCGGACACGCCGGACGGCGTATTGCTGAAGATGGTTTCCTTCTTCGAGTAGCCGATCTCGGTGTAGACCTCGCCGCCTTCACCGAAGGCGAAGCTGGCACGGCCGAACACGTTGACGTACTTCTCTTCCGGGGTCAGGTCACGGTACAGCTGTGCCGGATCCCACAGGCAGCCCTGTGCCTGGGCGGTGGCATCGGTCTGGCCCGGAATCGTGGTCACGCCCGCGCAACCCGGCAGCGCAACCAGCTGGCCGGCATTGTTGAACACCGAGCCGTTCGGGCCGGTGCCGCCGGCAGTGCCGCCGGACAGATAGGCGCCACCGAGGAACTGCGCGTCAGCGGCGTCGTAGCCCCAGCGACGGATATCGCCGGTGCCGATCCACTTGCGGTTCTTGCGGTCGCTGATCTGGATGCGGTCGGTCTTGCCGACGTCCAGGCTGAAGAACGCGTTCCAGCCGTCGCTGGCGAGGTCGCCGGTACCGGCGGTCAGGGTGGCCTTCTTGGCATCGCCGTCGCCATCGCTGGACACGCCGTACGAACCGCGCAGGATCGCGCCCTGGAAGTCGCTGCGCAGGATGATGTTGACCACGCCGGCGATCGCATCGGAACCGTAGATGGCCGACGCGCCGTCCTTCAGCACTTCCACGCGCTCGACGGCGTCGAGCGGGATGGTGCTGAGATCGGTGAACACCTTCTGGCCGTCATCGGCCAGGCCGTAGGTCGCCATGCGGCGGCCGTTCAACAGCACCAGCGTCGAGCCGGCACCGAGGCCGCGCAGCGAAATGCCCGCGCCGCCACCGGCGAAACCGTTGCCGAAGGTCTTGGGAATGGAGCCGGCGCCATCGGCGGTGAGCGTCTGCAGGTACTCGGCGACCGTGGTCTTGCCGGTGCGGTCGATTTCCTGGCGGGTCACCACCTGCACCGGAGACGGGGTCTCGGTGTTGGTGCGCGGGATGTTGGAACCGGTGACCGTGATGCGGTCAAGGTTGGTGGCCTGTTCCTGTGCGAAGGCAGAGGAGGAGACCGCGGCGCCGGCCAGCAGCAGAGTGCCGCCAGCGAGGATATGGGTGATGGAATTTGCCAGGTGGTTTTGGCGGCGGCTGGCGGGCCGTTGGATCGGGTGTTTCACAGCTTCTCTCCTGACTGGAAAACTCGAGCATTGAGGGCGTCATCCGGTGCGTACCGGGACGCGTCAATCTAGGTTTCTGGCAGGTGACGAAGCTGTGAAGTTTTACTGAATTCGTAACGATCTTTCGACCAGAGCGAAATGTTTTGGCGCGAACGGCTCTTGACGCGGGACAAATGGGGAAAAGGGCGGCCCGGCATGGTGCCGGGCCGCCCACGGGCTTCAGTCGGGCAGGGAGAACTGCACCGGCACCATGCCGATGGCCGGCACGGCCACGCCATCACGCTCGGCCGGCACGAACCGCCACTGGCGCAGCACCTGCTGGCGTGCGGCCTGGTCCAGGCTGCGCGAGCCGCTGCTGCGCTCGATGCTGACGTTCACCGGCTTGCCGCTGGTATCCACCTCGACCCGCAGCAGGACGGTGCCCTGTTCGTGGTTGCGCAGCGCCGGGACCGGATAGGCCGGCGGCGGGGCGCTGCGGTACTGCAGCTGCACCCCGGCCATCGGCGTGGACGGCGCCAGGCTTGGTGCCGCCTGCACGGGGGCCGGTTCGGCCGCGGGCAGGATGATGCCCTGGGCCTCCTCCAGCGTCGCGGTCGGGGCCGGCAGCGGCGGGACCACGGTCGGCGCGGCCTGCGGCCTGGGCTTGACCTCGGCCTGTACCGGTTGCGGCTCGATGGGCGGCGGCTCCGGCGGCTTCGGCTGTTCCTTGGGAATCAGCCTGACCTCGGTGGTGTCGCGGGGCAAGGCGGTGATGGCCTGGTAGGTTGCCGGGATCAGCAGCAACAGGAAGGCCAGCAGGTGCAGGGCGATGGCCGCGCTCCAGGCGGCGACGCGGGCGGGATCAAACTGCAGCGGTACAACGGGATACGTACGAACCATGGTCCACCTCCATGCCAGTGACGAAGTCCTCAACGCACCAGGGCCGCCATCGGGGTTGCCGCACGCGGCTGGCAGTCAATCATTAGCGCCGCCCCCCGGCCACTGCCTAGAGGCAGGGGCGACGCCGTTGGGCTGGGCTTCATGAACCGGTAGCGCCGGGCCATGCCCGGCGGAAGAGGCCGCGCCGCTGCGCTCGCGGAGAACGGCCCCGCGCCACCTGGGCGGCAGGTGATCGACGGCCCGCCAATGAAAACGGCGCCCCGAAGGGCGCCGCGTGTGTTCTTCCGCTGCGCTCGCGGGGCATGGCCCCGTGCTACCGGTTACCGGCCCAGTTCGAACACCACGTCCAGGTTCACCGACACGGTCGATTCACCCGGCGCCACCGGGGTGGCCTTGTCCATTGCCGCGCCGGCGGCCATGGCCCGCATCATCGGCATCGGGCGGAAGCCGCCATTGCTGTTCTCGGAGATGCTGACGATGCGGCGCACCTGCAGGCCCAGCGACTTCGCATAGGTCTGGGCGCGGGCCTGGGCCTTCTTCAGCGCGGCCAGGCGGGCTTCGTCATAGACCGGCTCGGGCTGGTCGATCTCGAACTGCGGGCCGTTGATCTGGTTGGCGCCCTGCGCGGCCAGGGCGTCGAGCACCTTGCCCAGCTTGGCGATGTCGCGCACCTTCAGGCTGACCGTGTTGCTGGCCTGGTAGCCGGTGATCTTCGGCGCCTCGTTGTCGGCGTAGCGGTACTGCGGGTTGAGGCTGACGCCGCTGGTCTGCACGTCGCGCTCGGCGATGCCGGCAGCCTTGATCGCGGCCAGCACCTTGTCCATCTGCTGGGCGTTCTCGCGCATGGCGCTGTTGCCGTCTGCGGCCTGGGTGACGACACCGGCCGACAGGGTGGCCACGTCCGGCACGCGGGTGGCTTCGGCATTCGCCGAGATGTTCAGCAGGGTGCCTTCGGCCGGGGCGGCGATCGACGGCGACGACGGGGCGGCGTGGGCGGTCATCGAGGCTCCAAGAGCGAGGGACAGGGCAAGCAGCAGCGGGGTGGCGGTGCGGCGCATGGGATCTCCTTGTTGTGGCGGTGAGGGTGGTGTCGTAGCGATGAACGCGCTGTGAGTCCGTTCGGGGTTGGACGCGCATCGGGCGGGGTTGCCGACGATTCAGGCAGTGCCCTCAGGTTATGCTGTGCCGATGCTCTATCTTGCTTCCCGCTCCCCCCGACGCAACCAGCTGCTGGCCCGACTCGGACGCCCCTTCCAGGCCCTCGACCTGGAGGTGCCCGAGGTGCGTGCGGCTGCCGAAAGTGCCGAAGCCTATGTATGCCGCGTCGCGGCCGACAAGGCGCGCGCCGGCCTCGCCGCGGTGCTGGCCACGGACCCGCAGGCGCGGGTGCTGGGCTCGGACACCGAGGTCGTGCTGGACGGCGAGGTGTTCGGCAAGCCGGCCGATGCGGCCGACGCGCGGGCGATGCTGGCGCGGCTGGCCGGGCGCACCCACCAGGTGATGACCGCCGTGGTGGTGGTGGGCGCTGGCGGGCTGGAGAGCGAGCTGGTCGTCTCCGAGGTCACCTTCGCCCCGATCAGCGCGGCGGACATCGCCGCCTACGTGGCCACCGGCGAGCCGCTGGACAAGGCCGGCGCCTACGCCATCCAGGGCGGGGCCGAGCGCTGGATCGAACACCTTTCCGGCAGCTACTCCGGCGTGATGGGGTTGCCGCTGCTTCATACCGATCGTCTGCTGGCGCGCCGCGGCGTGCCGGCCCCCATTGCCGATGCCGCCAGGGAGGCTGCCGATGTCTGAGGAAATCCTGGTCAATGTGACCCCGCGCGAGACCCGGGTCGCGGTGATCGAGAACGGCATGCTGCAGGAGCTGCACATCGAACGCGGCTGGCGCCGCGGCGTGGTCGGCAACATCTACAAGGGCAAGGTGCAGCGGGTGATGCCCGGCATGCAGGCGGCCTTCGTCGAGGTCGGCCTGGAGCGCGCGGCGTTCCTGCATGCCAACGACGTGATCCGGCCGGCCCCGGTGGCCAGCGCCGATACCGAGAACACCACCCTGCCGCCGCCGTCCAGCGTGCCCATCGTCGAGCTGCTGCGCGACGGCCAGGACATCGTGGTGCAGGTGGTGAAGGACCCGATCGGCACCAAGGGCGCGCGCCTGACCACGCAGATCAGCATTCCCTCGCGCTACATGGTGCTGCTGCCGCAGTCCAAGGTGGTGGGCGTGTCGGCGCGCATCGAGGATGAAGGCGAGCGTGCACGGCTGAAGGCGCTGGTGACCGAACTGTCGGCCCAGCACGGCGGCTACGGCTACATCGTGCGCACCAATGCCGAAGGCCAGCCGGCCGAAGCCATCGCCGAGGACGTGGCCTACCTGTCGCGCGTCTGGAACGTGGTCGAGCGCCGCGGCCGCGAGGCGCCCTCGTGCAGCAACATCTATGAAGACCTGAGCCTGCCGCTGCGTTCGGTGCGCGACCTGATCCGCAAGGACGTGGACAAGGTGAAGGTCGATTCGA
The DNA here is from genome assembly GCF_056759115.1 of Stenotrophomonas sp. STEN087. NCBI lineage: Bacteria > Pseudomonadati > Pseudomonadota > Gammaproteobacteria > Lysobacterales > Lysobacteraceae > Stenotrophomonas > Stenotrophomonas sp. STEN087. The sequence continues at coordinate 7,138 of NZ_JBRRCR010000086.1, forward strand.
AGGAGACCTTCGCCCAGCTGCAGGCCTTCGTGGCCAAGTACATGCCGGTGCTGGCCGAGAAGCTGGAGCTGTATTCGGGTGACCGGCCGATCTTCGACATGTTCGGCGTCGAGGACGAGATCGGTCGCGCGCTGGACAAGCAGGTGCCGCTGAAGTCCGGTGGCTACCTGGTCATCGACCAGACCGAGGCGATGACCACCATCGACGTGAACACCGGTTCGTTCGTCGGCCAGCGCAACCTGGAGGAAACCGTGTTCCGCACCAACCTGGAGGCCGCGCAGGCGGTGGCCAGGCAGCTGCGGCTGCGCAACCTGGGCGGCATCATCATCATCGATTTCATCGACATGGATGATCCCGAGCACCGCCGCCAGGTGCTGCGCACGCTTGAGAAAGCCCTGGCCCGCGACCACGCCAAGACCACGGTGTACGACTTCTCGCCGCTGGGCCTGGTCGAGATGACCCGCAAGCGCACGGTGGAAAGCCTGGAGCGGCAGCTGTCCGAAACCTGCCCGCAGTGCAGCGGGCGTGGCTCGATCAAGACCACCGAAACGGTGACCTACGAGATCTTCCGCGAGATCACCCGCGCCGTGCGCCAGTTCGAAGCGGCGCGGCTGCTGGTGATCGCGTCGACCAAGGTCGTGGCGCGCATCACCGAGGAGGAATCGGCGGCGGTGGCCGAGCTGGAGGAATTCCTCGGCAAGAGCATCCGCTTCCAGGCCGATGAGCAGTACCTGCAGGAGCAGTTCGATGTCGTTCTGCTCTGAGCCGCGCGGACCGGGCGCCGGTCGGGGCCGATGAGCGCGCCGCCGCGCCTGCGACTGCGAAGGATCCGCCGTCATTTCGTTGCTGCCTGCGCGGTCGGCCTGGTCGTGCTTGCGCTGCTGGTGGGTACGCTCAGCCAGCTGCTACCGCTGGCCGAGCGCCACCCCGAGGCGATCGCCGCGTGGCTGAGTGAGCGCGCCGGGCAACCGGTGCGTTTTGAACAACTGGACACCGCCTGGACCCGGCGCGGCCCGCTGCTGCAGCTCAAGGGCCTGCGCATCGGCGCGGGGCAGGGCCTGGCGATCGGCGAGGCCGAGGTGCTGGTGTCGATGTACAGCGGCCTGCTGCCGGGCCGTTCGCTGACCGAGCTGCGCCTGCGCGGCCTGGCCCTGGACCTGCAGCAGGGCAGTGATGGCCGCTGGTCGGTACGTGGCCTGCCGCAGTCCAGCAGCGGCGGTGATCCGCTGGATGCGCTGCGCCGGCTGGGCGAACTGCAGGTGATCGGTGGCCGCCTCGGCGTGCATGCGCCCGGCCTGGGCGTGGATGCCACGCTGCCGCGCATCGACCTGCGCCTGCGCGTGGATGGCGACCGCCTGCGGGTGGGCGTGCGCGCCTGGGCACAGACCGACGCGCTGCCGCTGACCGCGGTGCTGGACCTGGACCGCCGCCACGGCAACGGCCAGGCCTGGCTGGGCGCGGATCCCGTCGATTTCAAAGCGTGGTCGCCGTTGCTGGCGGCCGGCGGCCTGCGCCTGCGCGAAGGCAAGGGCGAACTCAACCTGTGGCTGGTCCTGCGCGACTTCGCGCCGGTGGCCCTGACCACCGATTCGGACCTGCGCGAGGTGCGCGTCGACGGCGCGCCGCTGCAGGGCGCGCCGCTACAGGGCATGACCACGCCGGGCCTGCAGCTGCAGCGCGTGCAGGCGCGCCTGCGCTGGCAGCGCCAGGGCGATGGCTGGGCGCTGCAGGTGCCGCGCCTGCGCCTGCAGAGCGGGCCGGACGAACAACAGCTCGATGGCCTGCAGGTACAGGTGGGCAGGCAGCTGCGGATCAGCAGCGGGCAGGTGCAGGCGGGTACCGCGCTGCGCGCGCTGGCCCTGAGCGACCGCCTGGAGCCGGGCCTGCGCCGCTGGCTGTACCTGTCCAAGCCGCAGCTGGACGTGCAGTCGCTGCAGCTGCAGGGCGAGCGCGACGGCCCGTTGTGGGCGCAGGGCGAACTGCAGGCGCTGGGCTTTGCCAGCGTCGGCGATGCCCCCGGCGTGCGTGGCCTGGGCGGCCGTTTCGAAGGCGATGCCGATGGCTTCAGCCTGCAGCTGAAGCCGCAGCAGGAGCTGCAGTTCGACTGGCCGACCGGTTTCGGCGAGCGCCACGACCTGCACCTGGCCGGGCAGATCGTCGGCTGGCGCGACGAAGCCGGTGGCTGGCGCATCGGCACCCCGGCGATGCGCGTGGAAGGCACCAACTATGCGGCCGACGTACGTGGCGGCGTCTGGTTCCAGGGCGACGGCACGCGCCCGTGGCTGCAGCTGGCGGCCAAGCTGGACGACGTGCCCATGACCGCCGCCAAGCGGTTCTGGATCCATTCGAAGATGAGCAAGGGCGCCACCGACTGGCTGGATGCGGCCTTGGTGGGTGGCCAGGTGCGCGGTGGCATCGGCCTGGTCAGCGGCGACCTGGACGATTGGCCGTTCGACAACAATGATGGCCGCTTCGAGGCCACCGGCCACATCAGCAACGGCGATATCCGCTTCCAGCACGACTGGCCGCTGATGGGCCAGGTCGACGCCGATATCGCCTTCATCGGGCCGGGCTTCCACATGCAGGGCCGCGGTGACCTGGCTGGCGTGGCGGTGCAGAAGTTCGAGGCCGGCATCGAAGATTTCGGCCATGCGCCGCTGTACGTGCGTGCCGACAGCCAGAGCGAGGCGGGGCGCCTGTTGGCGATGCTGCGGCAGAGTGGCCTGCACAAGGACTACGGCGACACCCTCGACAACCTGGTCGCCAGCGGCCCGGCCAACGTGCACTTCGACCTGCTGCAGCCGCTGCACCACGATGAAGGCGGCGGGCACCTGCAGGGCACGGTGGACCTGGCCGGTGTGAAGCTGGTGGACAAGCGCTTCGATCTGGAATTCGACGCCATGCAGGGCCAGGCCCGCTACGGCAGCGGTGGCTTCGCCGCCGAGGAGCTGGCCGTGCGCCACCTCGGCCAGGACGGTCGCCTGAGCCTGCGTGCCGGTGGCTATGTGCGCAATCCGGCGCTGGCCTTTGAATCGGAACTGGCCGCACACCTGGATGCCAAGGTGCTGATCGACCGTGCGCCGGAAATGGCCTGGCTGAAGCCCTATCTGGAGGGCACCTCGGCCTGGACCGTCGCCGTCAACCTGCCCAAGGTGGCGCCCGGTGCGCCGGCCCCGCCCAGCGAGCTGCGCCTGCATTCGGACCTGGTGGGGACCCGCCTGGACCTGCCGGCGCCGCTGGACAAGCCGGTCGCCGATGCGCTGGCGACCACCGTGTCGGCACAGCTGCCGATGGGCGACGGCCGCATCGACGTGGCGTTCGGCCAGCGCCTGGCCCTGGCCGCGCGCACCCACAACAGCCAGACCGGCGTGCAGGTGACGATGGGCAGCGACCGCGTGGACCGCGACCCGCCGCCCAGCGGGCTGGCCATCAACGGCCGCAGCCCGACCCTGGATGCGCTGGAATGGATCGGCCTGGCCCGTGGCGCCGGTGGCGATGGCGACCCGATGCCGCTGCGCGCGGTGGACGTGCAGGTCGGCAGGCTGATGCTGATCGGCGGCATCTTCGAACAGACACGGCTGCAGCTGCGGCCGGGCGCGCAGGCGCTGGACGTGCGTCTGGACGGCCCTTCGCTGGCCGGCCACCTGAGCGTGCCCAATGCCGACGGCGGCACCATCAGCGGCCAGCTCGACCGCGTGCACTGGCAGTCACCGCCGGCCGCGCCGGGGGCTGACACCGCGGTGGCCGCCACACGGCCGCAGACCGGTGCCGATGACATGGATCCGGCCAAGCTGCCGCCGTTCGCGCTGGACATCGCCGACCTGAAATTCGGCAAGGTGATGCTGGGCCAGGCGGTGCTGCGCACGCGACCGCTGGGCAACGGCCTGAGCGTGGACGAACTGCGTTTCCGTGCGCCGGAGCAGGAGATCGACATCACCGGCCGCTGGCTGGGCAAGGGCGCCGGCGCGCGCACCGAACTGACCGCGAAGGTGCGCAGCGAAGACCTGGGCGGGCTGATGCAGAACCTCGACTACGCCGGCCAGCTGCGTGGCGGCTCCGGCCAGGCGCAGCTGCAGGCGGCCTGGGCCGGTGGGCCGTCGGATTTCCAGCTGGGCAACCTGCAGGGCACGCTCGACATCGATGCGCGCAACGGCCAGCTGCTGGAACTGGACCCCGGTGCGGGCCGCGTGCTCGGCCTGCTCAGCGTGGCCCAGCTGCCGCGTCGCCTGATGTTCGATTTCCGCGATTTCTTCTCCAAGGGCTTCGCCTTCAACCACATCGAAGGCGGCATGCAGTTCGCCGACGGCATGGCGCGCACCGACAACGTGCTGATCGAAGGCCCGGCCGCCAACATCACCATCCGTGGCCAGACCGACCTGCGCCAGCAGCAGTTCGACCAGACCATCGACGTCAACCCGCGCGCGGGCAACCTGCTGACCGTGGTCGGCGCGGTGGCCGGCGGGCCGGTGGGCGCGGCGCTGGGTGCGGCCACCAATGCGGTATTGTCCAAGCCACTTGGCGAGATCGGCGCCCGGACCTACCGGGTGACTGGCCCCTGGAAGGAGCCGAAGGTGGAGGTGATCGAGCGCAGTCGCGACCGGACCCCGGCCCCGCCGCGCGCGCCTGCACCGGCCCCGTCCGTGCCGCCGACCGTCACCGACCCGCCGCGCCCGCGTTGAGCGTCGCGGCCCCTGTTCATCCGGCGGCCTTGCCTGGCCGCCTCCAGACCCCCAGATCGAGACCATGACTGATAACGCACTGACGCTTGCCCAGGACCGCCTGCTGCGCCCCGGCGGCCTGGATACCGCCGGCCTGGAGCGCACCTTCGGCCAGCTGCTCGGCCCCGGCGTGGACTTCGGCGACCTGTACTTCCAGCATGCCCGGCGCGAAAGCTGGAGCGTGGAGGATGGCATCGTCAAGGACGGCGCCCATTCCATCGAGCAGGGCGTGGGCGTGCGCGCCATCGCCGGCGAGAAGACCGGCTTCGCCTATTCCGATGACATCCATGCCGACGCGCTGCTGACCGCCGCGCAGTCGGCCCGCGCCATCTCGCGCGAAGGCGGCGCCCAGGCCGGACGTTCGCTGCTGCGCGGCAACGCGCGCGCGCTGTACCCGACCCTGGACCCGATCGACAGCCTGGGCAACGAGGCCAAGGTCGAGGTGCTCAAGCGCCTGGACGGCTATCTGCGTGCCGCCGACCCGCGGGTGAAGCAGGTGATGGTGAGCCTGTCCGGTGGCGTCGACACCGTGCTGGTGGCCCGCACCGACGGCGTGCTGGGTGCCGACGTGCGCCCGCTGGTGCGGCTGAATGTGCAGGTGATCGTCGAGCAGAACGGCCGCCGTGAATCGGGCTATGCCGGCGGCGGTGGCCGCTATGGCTATGCCGAACTGTTCGCCGATGGCCGCCCCGAGGCCTTCGCCCGCGAGGCCCTGCGCCAGGCGCTGGTGAACCTCGAAGCCGTACCGGCCCCGGCCGGCGTGATGCCGGTGGTGCTCGGCCCGGGCTGGCCCGGCGTGCTGCTGCATGAAGCCGTGGGCCACGGCCTGGAAGGCGACTTCAACCGCAAGGGCACCAGCGTCTACGCCGGCCGCATGGGCGAACGCGTGGCCGCCCCGGGCGTGACCATCGTCGATGACGGCACCCTGGACGGGCGCCGCGGCTCGCTCAACATCGATGACGAGGGCCACCCGAGCCAGTGCACCACGCTGATCGAGGACGGCATCCTGGTCGGCTACATGCAGGACAGCCTCAATGCGCGCCTGATGGGCGTGGCGCCGACCGGCAACGGCCGTCGCGAGTCGTTCGCGCACCTGACCATGCCGCGCATGACCAACACCTACATGCGCGCCGGCGAGCACGATCCGCAGGAAATGATCCGCTCGGTGAAGAAGGGCCTGTATGCGGTCAACTTCGGCGGCGGCCAGGTCGACATCACCAGCGGCAAGTACGTGTTCTCGGCCACCGAGGCCTACCTGATCGAGGATGGCCGGATCACCGCGCCGGTGAAGGGTGCGACCCTGATTGGCAACGGCCCGGAAACCATGCAGAAGGTGCGCATGGTCGGCAACGACCTGGCCCTGGACGAGGGCGTCGGCATCTGCGGCAAGGATGGCCAGAGCGTGCCGGTGGGCGTGGGCCAGCCCTCGCTGCTGATCGAAGGCATCACCGTCGGCGGTACCCAGGCCTGAGCCGGGCGATGGCCAGCGCCAGCGCCCGGGCCGGCGGGAACTCAGTCCTCGTCGGCTTCGTCGGTCTCGACGTCGTCGGCCTCATCGGCCGCGGCCTTCAGGCCCAGCGCCGCCGGCAGCATCAGCGTGCGCAGCACCTGGAAGATCTCGCGGTAGGCGCGCGGCGGCTTGTTCTTGGCCTTTTCGGCCTGGGCGTTGCGCACCAGCGTACGCAGCTGCTGGCGGTCGGCCTGCGGGTACTCGTCGAGAAGGGCACCCAGCGCCTTGTCGCCGTCGGCCAGCAGGCGCTCGCGCCAGTCCTCGGCGCGGTGCATCATCGCCACTTCGCGGCGGCCGGTTTCGCTGTTGGCGTCCAACGCATCGCGGATCGCGTCCAGCGTGGCGTCTTCCTCGCGGCGCATGTGCTTGGCCAGGAACGCCAGCTGGCGCTTGTGGGCGATGTGGGCGGTGATCCGCTTGCACTCGGCGATATGCGGCAGCAGGTCTTCCGGCACCGGCAGGCGCGCCAGCTGGGCCGGGGTCAGCGACACCAGCTTCTCGCCCAAGGCCAGGACATCGAGCGCGTCGCGCCGGTTCTGGCTGCGGCTCTTGTCGTGGAATTCACCGGTTTCTTCGTCGCGTCCGCGCATCGTCCATACCTGATTTCAAAAAAAGTCGCCCGGCGTGATGCCGGGCCCAACCCGCACAGGATAAAGCATTGAACGTGATCGCCCCTGAAGTGGCCGTCGGCGACGACAGCCCGGCCCGTCTGGAACGCCTGGCCGACCTTTCCCAGCAGCTGCTGGAGCGCGCCCGCGCGCTGGGCGCCAGCCAGGCCGAAGTCAGCTGCAGCGAAGACCGCGGGATGGAAGTGAACGTCCGTCTCGGCGAGGTCGAGACCGTGCAGTCCACCCGCGACCGCGGCATCGCCGTGACCGTCTATTTCGGCCAGCGCAAGGGCAGCGCCAGCACCGCCGACCTGAACGAGGCGAGCCTGGCGGCCACCGTCGAGCAGGCCTGCGCGATCGCCCGCCACACCGAGGACGACCCGGCTGCCGGCCTGGCCGACGCGACGCTGATGGCCCGCGATTTCCCCGACCTGGACAGCTGGCACCCCTGGGCACTGCAGGCCGACGAGGCGGTGGACCTGGCCCTGGCCTGCGAAGCGGCCGGCCGCGAGGCCGACCCGAGGATCAGCAATTCCGACGGCGCCTCGGTGTCGAGCATGCAGAGCGTCTCGGTGTACGCCAATTCGCACGGCTTCATCGGCCGTGAGCGCGGCACCCACCATTCGGTCGGCTGCGCCCTGATCGCCGGCAGCGGCGATGGCATGCAGCGCGACGGCTGGTACACCGGCGGCCTGGCCCGCGAGGACCTGGAGGCGGCCGACCACGTGGGCCGCCGCGCCGCCGAGCGCACCGTCTCCCGCCTGCAGCCGCGTCCGTTGCCGACCGGCAGCATGCCGGTGCTGTTCGCCCCGGAAGTGGCGCGCAGCCTGGTCGGCCATCTGCTGTCGGCGGTGTCCGGCGGTGCCCTGTACCGCCAGGCCAGCTTCCTGCTGGACAGCGTGGGACAGCAGCTGTTCCCGGACTGGATGCAGATCGAGGAGCTGCCGCACCTGCGCCGCGGCCTGCGCTCGGCGGCCTTCGATGGCGACGGCGTGGCTACCCGGGCCTCGGCCCTGGTCCGTGACGGCGTGCTGCAGCGCTACGTGCTGGGCAGCTATTCGGCGCGCAAGCTGGGCCTGCAGACCACCGCCAATGCCGGCGGCGTGCACAACCTGCAGCTGGCGGCCAACGCCGGTTCGCTGCAGGACATCGCCCGGCAGATGGGCCAGGGCCTGCTGGTGACCGAGCTGATGGGGCAGGGCGTGAACGGGGTGACCGGCGATTATTCGCGGGGCGCCGGCGGCTTCAAGGTCGAGAACGGCGAGATCCAGTACCCGGTCGACGGCATCACCATCGCCGGCAACCTGCGGGAGATGTTTGCCGCCATCGAAGCGGTCGGCAGCGACGTCGACCCGCGCTCGCACATCCGCACCGGCTCGATCCTGGTCGGGCGGATGACCATCGCCGGTAATGATTGATGCCATTGATGGCGTAAGCTATGCGCGCCTGACGCGACCGGCCTGCTGCCGGGCGGTCAAGACCACCCAAAAACAAGGAGTTTTGTCGTGAGCGATTTCGAAAACGTGCCGGCCGCCTCGAGCGTGCCGAGCGACCAGCGCACCATGGCGCTGGCAGCGCACCTGCTGGGCATCTTCACCGGTTTCATCGGTGCCCTGATCATCTGGCTCATCAACAAGGATGACGCCGGCAAGGGCTTCGTCACCGACCAGTCCAAGGAAGCGCTGAACTTCCAGATCACCGTCGCCATCGCGGTGCTGGTCTGCGTGATCCTCAGCTTCGTCATCATCGGCGCCATCCTGATGCCGATCGTGTACGTGGCCAACCTGGTCCTGTGCATCATCGCGGCAGTGAAGTCCAACAACGGCGAAACCTACCGTTACCCGTTCACCCTGCGCCTGATCAAGTAAGATCGGCCGCCTGTGAACATGAAAACGCCCGGCATTGCCGGGCGTTTTTGTTTGCATCGCCGGTAGCGCCGGGCCATGCCCGGCGGGTACGGTCAGTGATCGCGTTCCACCGCCAGCGTCGCCAGCGCACGCAGTGCGTCGGCCTCTTCGCCATGGCCGGCCAGCACCGACTGCATGCGCGCTGCCAGTTCACGCAGGTGCGCCTTGGCACCGTCCATGCCCAGCAGAGCCGGGAAGGTGCTCTTGTCCTGCGCCTGGTCCTTGCCGGCGGTCTTGCCCAGCTGCTCGGAACTGGCTTCGACATCGAGGATGTCATCGCGCACCTGGAAGGCCAGGCCGAGCGCATCGGCGAAGTCATCCAGCTGGGCCAGCCGTGCCTCGGGGGCGTGGCCGCACAGCGCACCCATGCGCACCGCGGCGCGGATCAGCGCACCGGTCTTCAGCGCGTGCATGCGGGTGAGCGCGGCCAGCGACTGCTGCTGGCCGGTGGCATCGATATCCAGCGCCTGGCCACCGCACATGCCGGACGCACCGGAGGCGTGGGCCAGGGTCTGCAGGCAGGCCACGCGCAGGGCGGCCGGCAGCGGCGCATCGGCCAGCAGGCCGAACGCACGGGTCTGCAGGGCATCGCCGGCGAGGATCGCAGTGGCCTCGTCGTAGGCGATATGGGTGGTGGGCTTGCCGCGGCGCAGGGCGTCGTCGTCCATCGCCGGCAGGTCGTCATGCACCAGCGAATAGGCGTGGATCATCTCCACCGCCATGGCGGCGGCATCGAGCTGGTCCAGCGGCGCGCCGAACAGCTGGCCGCTGGCATACACCAGCAGCGGGCGCATGCGCTTGCCACCGCCCAGCACCGAATAGCGCATTGCCTGGTGCAGGCGTTGCGGCGCATCGGCTGGCGAGGGCAGGGCGGCGTCGAGCTGGCTTTCGATACGGTCGCGCCAGCGGGCGAACTGCGCTTCAGCCGTCATGGCTGGGCGGGTCGAAGGGTTCTGCGGTTTCGGGCTGGGCGGGATCGCTGAGCAGGCGCACGCGCAGTTCGGCCTGCTCCAGCGCCTGCTGGCACTGGCGGTACAGACCGACGCCACGTTCGTAAGCACTGAGCGAAGCTTCCAGGCTCAGCTCGCCGGTTTCCATCTGCTCCACCAGTTGTTCCAGCGATTCGAGCGAGTGCTCGAACTGCGCAACGGGGGAGGCGTTTTCGGGGGACTTCTTGGCCATGCGACAAGTGTGGACGGCTGCCGCGCGGGGGTCAATTCACCAGCCGCCCGGTCGCCACTGCAACTGCGCATCGTGGTCCTGCAGCCAGGCCTGCAGCGACGCGGAAACGACCACGTCCGCGGCCGCCAGCAGCTGCCCGCCGTCGAACAGCAGCGGCAGCTGCGCACGCCGCCATGGCGCCAGGTGCTCGCGCTGCAGGCAGTCCTTCAACGCGTGTGAATGGGTGCGCCCGGGCAGCGCGATGCGTTCGCCACCCTGCCGCGCACGCACCTGCAGGGGCCGGTCGAAGGCTGCGCCGCCGAGCAGGCGCAGCTGTCCGCCATCGGGCAGCGGCAGCGGCGCACGGCCATCCCACGCGGCCTGCCAGTCCGCGGGCAGGGCGGGCAGGTGTGCCGGCAGCAGGTAGGCGTGGCCACGCCATTGCTGGATGGCGTGATCCTGCCAGCGCACCTGCGCCTGGCGATCGCTGGATGCTTCCAGCAGTTCCTGCTGCAGTTGCCGCAGCACCGTGGCCGGCAGCGGTGCGGCGCCATGCGCGCGCACCCAGGCACGCAGCACGCGTGCACCGCGCGCGGGCGACACCTGGCGCAGCAGTTCCAGCGACAGCACGCGGGGCGCCACTTCGAGATGGGCGATCAGTTCGGCATCTTCCTCGTCCAGCAACGCGCGGGTCTGCGCGCAGTGGTCGGCGCTGCCGGCCAGTGCCGCGGCCGCGTGCGGCCAGCGCTGGCGCAGCAGCGGCATCACGTGCAGGCGCAGGAAGTTGCGGTCGGCATCGTCGCGTGCGTTGCTGGGGTCTTCGATCCAGCGCAGGGCATGCGTCTGCGCGTAGTCGCGCAGCGCGTCGCGTGCGGTGTGCAGCAGCGGCCGCCACAGGCGATGGTCGTGCAGGGTGCTGTCGACGGCCATCGCCGCCAGGCCATCGATGCCGGAGCTGCGCAGGGCACGCAGCAGGAAGGTTTCGGCCTGGTCGTCGAGGTGCTGGGCCAGTGCCAGGGTTTCGCCGTCCCGCAGTTCAGCGGCGAAGGCCGCGCGTCGCGACTGGCGTGCCGCTGCTTCCAGGCCGAGGCCGGCAGCGGTGTCGACCTGCACGCGATGCACGGCGAGTTCGATGCCCAACGCATCGCATTGCTGCTGGCAGTGCGCTACCCAGGCATCGGCGCTGGCCTGCAGTCCGTGGTGCACGTGCACGGCGCGCAGCGGTGTGCCGCTGGCGTAGGCGCAGCGTTGCAGCCAGTGCAGCAGCACGGTCGAATCCAGGCCGCCGCTGTAGGCGACGAGCAGCGGGGTTTCCAGCGCTACCAGAGTGGGAAAGGTACTCACGGCGGGAAGTATAAGGGGGGGTCTGGCAGGGCTGCGCCCTGCACCCGCCGAAGCCGAAGCCGAAGCAACAGCAACAGCAACAGCGGGCTATCCGTGGGATGGCGGGGGGGGGGGGCGAGAAGGGGTGCGGCGCCG
>NZ_JBRRCR010000087.1:0-17695 GCF_056759115.1 Stenotrophomonas sp. STEN087
CCGCCGGTGGCGCGGGGCGGGGGGGGGGGGGGGGGCCCCGCGGGGGGGGGGCGGGGGCGCCCCCCCCCGGGGGGGCCCCGCCCCCCGGGGGTCGCGGGGGGGGGCCGGCCCCGCGCCCCCCACTACCGGGGGGAGCCGGCCCGCCACATGGCGGGCCGGGTTCTACCTTATTTCTTGACCGGGTTGCCTTCGGCGTCGATCACGGTCACTTCGCCCAGCTTCAGCGCGCGCACGGCCGCTTCGGTCTGCTTGAGGTCACCCACCACCACCCAGGTCAGGCCCTGCGGCTTGATCGCGGCGGCGGCCTGCTGCACCTGGGCCGGGCTCATCGCCTCGATCTCGGCCTTGCGGCGCACCACGTAATCGTCCGGGCGCTTGAACTGCACGATGCTGCCGATGGTCGAGGCCACCGCAGCGGCGGTCTCATAGGCGCCCGGCAGGCTGAGGGTCTGGATGTTGCGGATGCGGTTGACCTCGGCCTCGGTGGCCGGCTTGCTGCCATCGGCGAACTCGGCGATCTCCTTGCGCATTTCCGCCAGGGCCGGACCGGTCTTGTCGATCTGCACCGGCGCCATCGCCATCCACGGGCGCTGGCCCACGGTGCTGCTGGCGCTGCTGCGGGCACCGTAGGACCAGTGCTTGTCCTCGCGCAGGTTCATGTTCAGGCGCGAGGTGAAGTCACCACCGAGCACGCCGTTGGCGATGTCGAAGCGGGTCGAGCCGGTGTCGCTGGACGGCGCCACCACCTGGCCGGCGAACAGGTTGGCCTGCACCGCACCCGGCTGGTCGATCAGGAACACGCGCGGAGCGGTCGGCACGGCCACGGCGGTGCTGGCCTTGATCACCGGCGCATCGCCGCTGGCCTTCCAGTCGCCCAGCTGCTTGTCCAGCAGCGGCACGATCTCGGCCAGGGTGGTGTCACCGACCACGATCAGGGTGCCGTCCTGCGGGCGCAGCCAGTCGCGGTGGAAGTCGACCAGGTCTTCGCGGTCCAGGCTGGTGATCGCCGCTTCGTCACCGCTGCCGGTGAACGGAATGGCGTACGGGTGGCCCTTGCCGTACAGCAGCGGCGGCAGCACGCGCATGGCCACCGCGTTCGGGTTGACCTTCTCCTGCTTGATGCCGGCGATCCACGAGGCCTTGACCCGGTCGATCTCGCCCTGCTCGAAGCGCGGCTCGCGCAGCAGGTCGCGGTACAGCGCCAGCGACGGCACCAGGTTCTCCTTCAGTGCCGACAGGTCGACGGTCACCGAATCCAGGCCGGCACCCGCGTCCAGGCTGGCACCCAGCGCGTCGGCAGCATCGGCGAAGGCCAGCGAACCCAGCTTGCCGGCACCTTCGGTCATCAGGTTCATGGTGAAGTTGGCGGTGCCCGGCTTGCGGCCCTGGTCGGCGGTGAAGCCTCCCGGGAACTGGTAGCTGAACTGCACCACCGGAATCTCGTGGCGCTCGGCCAGCACCACGGTGGTGCCGTTCTTCAGGGTGGCGCGCTGCAGTGCCGGGAACTTCAGCTGCGGGAACTCGCGGGTCTGCGGCACGCCGGCCTTGCGGTCGACCTGTTCCGGCAGGGTGCTGTACTTGCTGTCCACGGCCGGCACGTTGAACGGCTTCGGCGTGGCCGAGGCTTCTTCCTGCAGCGCGACGCGCTCACCCGGCTCGACCACCAGGGTGTGGCTGCCCTTGTCCAGCCACTGCGCGCCCACGCGCTTGAGGTCGGCGGCGGTGGCCTTGTCGATGTTGGCCAGCGAGGTGCGGAAGCAGCCCGGGTCGCCGGTGTAGACCGCGCACTCGGCCAGCGCGTCGGCCTTGCCGCCGAAGCCACCGATGCGCTCGATGCCGCGGATGAAGCCGGCGCGGAAGCCGGTCTTGGCGCGCGACAGCTCGTCGGCGGTCGGGCCGTCCTTCAGCAGGCGCTCGATCTCCTCATCGATGATCTTCTCGACCTGGGCCGGGTCCTGGCCCTGCTTCACGGTCGCCATGACCATGAAGTTGGAGCCCAGCTGCGAGCCGTAGGCACCGGCGCTGATGTTGTCCACCAGCTTGTCCTGGTGCTGCAGGCGCTGGCTCAGGCGCGAGGACTTGGCGCCACCGAGGATCTGCCCCAGCAGCTGCAGCTGGTCGATGTCGGTGGTGCCGACCTGGGCCACGTTCCAGGCGCGGTAGATGCGCGCCTGCGGCACCTTGTCGGTCATCACTTCACGGGTGTCGGCATCGCGCTTGGCGACGTCCACCTTCGGCTGGGCCATGGTCGGGCCGGCCGGAATGCTGCCGAAGTACTTGGCGGCCTTTTCCTTGGCGGTGGCCAGGTCGATGTCGCCGGCCAGCACCAGCACCGCGTTGTTGGGGCCGTACCAGGTGCGGAACCAGGTCTTGACGTCATCCAGCGAGGCGGCGTTGAGGTCGTTCATCGAACCGATGACGCTGTGGTGGTATGGGTGGCCGACCGGGTACAGCGAACGGTTTATCTTCTCCCACACCTGGCCATAGGGCTGGTTCTCGCCCTGGCGCTTCTCGTTCTGCACCACGCCGCGCTGCTCATCCAGCGCCGCCTGGTCGATCGCACCGACGAGGTGGCCCATGCGGTCCGATTCCATCCACAGCGCCATGTCCAGCGCGGTGGTCGGCACGTTCTCGAAGTAGTTGGTGCGGTCGGTGTTGGTGGTGCCGTTCTGGCCGGTGGCACCGACCTGCTTGAAGGGCTCGAAGTACTCGCCGTCGTGGTTCTCGCTGCTCTGGAACATCAGGTGTTCGAACAGGTGCGCGAAACCGGTACGGCCGGCCGGCTCGTCCTTGCTGCCCACGTGGTACCAGATGTTGACCGCCACGATCGGCGCCTTGCGGTCGGTATGCACGATCACGCGCAGGCCGTTGGGCAGGGTGAACTGCTCGAACGGGATATCGACCTTGGTGGCGGCGGCCGGCTTGGCCGCCAGTGCGGCGGTCGGCGCAAGCGTGCCGAGGGCGGTACTGAGGGCGACGGCCAGCAGCGCGGTGCGCGGGCGCAGGGCGAGAGACATTTCCGGATCCTTGGTCACGTTGGTGAATCGCGATCCTAGCGCGCGGGCGCGGGGGCCGGTATCGGCCACCAGTCACTGGGGGTGTTTGCCGCCGAGGGCCTCCCCGGCCCGCTTCGATGCGGTCACGGCCCGCCCGGTTCATGGTCCGGACAGTGTCCACCGCCGTTCGAACGGACAGGTGTCCGCCCTGCGGACACTCTTCACTCGCCTCGAAACCCTTTCAAATCAATGGCCTGTAGTTGGCACGGGGATTGCTTTGTATCTCCCGTGCCAGGAAGGGCTTCAGATCAAAAATGACTGGATGCTGAACAAAAGCAGGGATTTGAAAATTTTCCTTGCAAGCCCCGAATCGGTGTACTACCTTACTACCACACCACCGCTCACCAACACTAAACAGGCCCCGTCATGAACACCAAGACCATTGCCATCGCCATCGCCCTGATTGCCGGCACCGCGGTTGTTTCGTCGGTGCAGGCCTCCGAATCCATCAAGACCCTGTCCACCGTGCAGGTCCGCCCGGCCGCCGACCAGCTGGCCCAGCAGGCCTGGGAACAGGCCAGCGGCATCGTCACCCTCGCCACCGTGGAAGTGCGCCCCAGCGCCGACCAGCTGGCCGAGCGCGACGGCTTCATCGCCGCCCCGGTCGCTGCCGCCCTGCCGATCACCACCCTGGCCGCCGTCGAAGTGCGCCCGAGCCTGGAACAGCGCGTGGCCCTGGCCGCCGAGCTGGAAGCCCAGCGCTACGCCGCCACCCTGGCCGCCGCCGCCGCCAGCGTCGCCAACCAGGTCATCACCAACCTGCCGGCCCTGCAGGTGCGCCCGAGTTCTGCCGATCTGCAGGCCCTGGCCACCGAAACCGCCCAGGTCCTGCTGCGCCCGTAAGCGGCGTCCGCCCTGCCCCGTGCAGGGCGTGCGCCGTAATGGCGGCATCGGTCGCAGGTACACTGCAGCGATGAATGCCGCGCCCCTGTTCCACGTGATCCTGTTCCAACCGGAAATCCCGCCCAACACGGGCAATGTGATCCGGCTCTGCGCCAACACCGGCGCGCAGCTGCACCTGGTCGAACCACTCGGGTTCGCACTGGAAGACAAGCAGCTCAAGCGCGCCGGGCTGGACTACCACGAGTATTCGCGCCTGCAGGTGCACCCCGACCTGGACACCGCGCTGGCGCGCATCGCGCCCAAGCGGCTGTTCGCCCTGAGTACCCGGGCCAGCGTGCGCTATGACAGCGTCGGGTTCGAAGAAGGCGATGCCCTCCTGTTCGGGCCGGAAAGCCGCGGCCTGCCGCAGGACCTGCTCGATGCCCTGCCCGAAGGCCGCCGCCTGCGCCTGCCAATGCGCCCGGACAACCGCAGCCTCAATCTGTCCAACACCGTGGCCGTGGTGATGTACGAGGCCTGGCGCCAGCACGGGTTTGCCGGCGGCGCGTGATCCCGCGCACGGCCGGCATCTGCAGTAGATCCACGCCATGCGTGGATGTCAGTAGATCCACGCCATGCGTGGATAGCCGTCAAAACGCGCTGATCCCGGTCAGCTCCCTGCCGATCACCAGCTGGTGCACGGTCTCGGTGCCTTCATAGGTGATCACCGATTCCAGGTTCAGCGCATGCCGGATCGCCACGTGCTCGGTGGTGATGCCCGCGCCGCCCAGCAGGTCGCGGCATTCGCGGGCGATATCGATCGCCATGCGGCAGTTGTTCCACTTGGCCAGGCTGACCTGCTGCGGCTGCAGCTGGCCGGCTTCCTTCAGGCGGCCCAGCTGCAGGACCAGCAGCTGTGCGGTGGTGATGCGGCGGGCCATCTCGGCCAGCTTGATCTGCGCACTCTGGGTGGCCGCCAGCGGGCGGCCGAACAGCACGCGCTCCTTGGCGTAGCCCAGCGCCTCATCGAGGCAGGCGATGGCCGAACCGATCGGGCCCCAGCTGATCCCGAAGCGGGCCTGGGTCAGGCAGCCCAGCGGGCCCTTCAGGCCCTTCACGTTCGTCAGGCGGTGGCTGTCGGGCACGCGCACGTCATCGAAGTACAGCGCACCGGTCAGCGAGGCGCGCAGGCTCATCTTGTGCTTGATCTCCTGCGTGGTGAAGCCGGCCATGCCCTTTTCCAGCACGAAACCCTGGATGCCGTCCTCGGTCTGCGCCCAGACGATGGCCAGGTCGGCCACCGGGCCGCTGGTGATCCACATCTTGCTGCCGCTGATGCGCCAGTCACTGCCGTCGCGCACCGCGCGGGTCTTCATGCTGGCCGGGTCGGAGCCGCCGTGCGCCTCGGTCAGGCCGAAGCAGCCGATCAGCTCGCCGCGCGCCATCGCCGGCAGCCACTGGCGACGCTGTTCCTCGCTGCCGTAGGCGTAGATGGGGTACATGCACAGCGAGCTCTGTACCGACACGAAGCTGCGCAGACCGGAATCGCCGCGCTCCAGCTCCTGGCAGATCAGGCCGTAGCTGACCGCACCGAGGTCGCCGCCACCGTATTCGGCCGGCAGGGTCGCGCCGAGCAGGCCCAGTGCCGCCACCTCCGGCACCAGCTCCTCGGGGAAGCGGGCCTGGTCGAAGGCATCGCCGATGATCGGCAGCACGCGCTCGTTGGTGAAGCGGGCCACGCTGTCCTGCACCGCGCGCTCTTCCTCGCTGAGCAGGGAACGGACATCGAACAGATCGTACGGATGCAAAGCCATGGCACTCACGCGCAGTCAGGACCGGGCCATTGTCGGTCATTCGGGGCCGGGACATTACGCTGCGCTGCAGCAATCGTGCGGTGAACGGCGTCTATCTAGCTCGATCACGCGCGGCCCGGTACCCTGACACATTCAAACAACCGTTTCGCTCGTGGCCGCACGCGCGATTCCCAGGCACCGCCGGTGGCCCCGATGCCGGCCCTACCCACGAGTCATGCAATCGATGAGCGCTGAAGCCAACGCCCTGCCCCCGCGTGAAGTAATGGAATTCGACGTGGTGATCGTCGGTGCCGGCCCGGCCGGCCTGGCCACCGCGATCCGCCTGCGCCAGCGCGCGGTGGAAGCCGGCCGCGAGCTGTCGGTGTGCGTGCTGGAAAAGGGCTCCGAGCCGGGCGCGCACGTGCTGTCCGGCGCGGTGATGGACCCGCGCGCCCTGACCGAACTGTTCCCGGACTGGGCCGAGCGCGGCGCACCGCTGAAGCAGAAGGTCACCCGCGACGAGTTCCTGTTCCTGAGCGAGACCGGCGCGCGCAGCACGCCCAACGCGCTGCTGCCGGAGTGCTTCCACAACGAAGGCAACTACATCATCAGCCTGGGTGAAGTGACCCGCTGGCTGGCGCAGCAGGCCGAAGCGCTGGAAGTGGCGATCTTCCCCGGCTTCGCCGCCGCCGAAGTGCTGTACGGCGACAACGGTGAAGTGATCGGCGTGGCCACCGGCGACATGGGCATCGAGAAGGACGGCAGCATCGGCCCGGCCTTCGAGCGCGGCATGGCCCTGCATGCCAAGTACACGATCTTCGGCGAAGGCGCGCGCGGCCACCTCGGCCGCCAGCTGATCGCCCGTTACAAGCTGGATGAAGGCAAGGACCCGCAGGCCTACGGCATCGGCATCAAGGAGCTGTGGCAGATCGACCCGGCCAAGCACGAGCCGGGCCTGGTGGTGCATGCGGCCGGCTGGCCGCTGGACAACGACACCTACGGCGGCGCGTTCCTGTACCACGCCGACGGCGGCAAGGTCGCCGTCGGTTATGTGGTCGGGCTGGACTACAAGAACCCGTGGCTGAGCCCGTTCGAGGAATTCCAGCGCTTCAAGACCCACCCGTCCATCCGCAAGCACCTGGAAGGCGGCACCCGCATCGGCTACGGCGCCCGCGCCATCACCGCCGGTGGCCTGATGTCGCTGCCGAAGACGGTGTTCCCCGGTGGCGCGCTGGTCGGCTGCGAGGCCGGCTACCTCAACGTCAGCCGCATCAAGGGCAGCCACGCCGCGATCAAGACCGGCATGCTGTGCGCCGATGCGGCCTTCGATGCCCTGGCCGCCGACCGCCAGCACGACGAACTGGACGCCTACCCGAAGGCCTTTGAAGCCAGCTGGCTGTTCACCGAGCTGCAGCAGGCCAAGAACTTCAAGCAGTGGTTCAAGAAGGGCCAGACCGTGGCCACGCTGATGACCGGCATCGAGCAGTGGCTGCTGCCCAAGCTGGGCGTGCGCAACCCGCCGTGGACCCTGCGCCACAGCACCCCGGACCACGCCTGCCTGGAACCGGCGGCCAAGCACACGCGCATCGCCTATCCCAAGCCCGACGGCGTGCTGACCTTCGATCGTCTCAGCTCGGTGTTCCTGAGCAGCACCAACCACGACGAGAACCAGCCCAGCCACCTGACGCTGAAGGATGCCAGCGTGCCGGTGCAGGTGAACCTGGCCGAGTACGCCGGCCCGGAAGCGCGCTACTGCCCGGCCGGTGTGTACGAATTCGTCGGCGAAGGTGACAGCGCGCGCCTGCAGATCAACGCGCAGAACTGCGTGCACTGCAAGACCTGCGACATCAAGGACCCGACCCAGAACATCGTCTGGGTGACCCCGCAGGGCGGCGGCGGCCCGAACTACTCGGGCATGTGATGGCGCCGGGCTGCGACCGCATGTCGCAGCCCGCTGCCGCGGGCGCACCGTTATCCTGCCCGCCCATGCGCGCCCTTCGCCTGCCCCTGCTGCTGACGTTCGTCCTGGTGGCCAGCGCCTGCCAGCGCACGCCATCGGAACCGCTGACGCCAGCACAGGCGCGGCTGCAGGCCCAGCAGCAGGCCTTCGAGATCTGCGCCGGCTGCCACACGGTCAAGGCCGGTGGCATCCACCGCTTCGGCCCCAACCTGCACGGGGTGATCGGCCGCCGCGCCGGCAGCCTGCCCGACTACGCCTATTCGGACGGCATGCGCCGCGCCGGCTTCGTGTGGAGCGCGCAGACCCTGGATACCTTCCTGCAGTCGCCCACCCACGTGGTGCCGGGCACGCGCATGTACAACGCCTTCCCCAGTGCCGAACGCCGCGCGTTGGTGATCGCCTACCTGCAGGAGCAGGCATCGCAGTAGCCGGCCACTCAGCCTGCCAGCCGTTGCAGCTGCTGCTGCAGGTGCTGCACGAACTGGCCGATCTGCTGCAGCACCGGCGCCGCATCGGCATCGCTGGCCTGCTGCAGCTGCTGTTCCAGCGCCGCCGCGCGCTCGGCCAGGCCACGCGCGCCCACCGACCCCAACGCGCCGCCCATGCGGTGCAGCTGCTGGATCGCACTGGCGCGATCACCTTCGCCCAGCGCCCGCTGCAGCTGCGCGATGTCCGCCGCGCTGGCCTGCAGCAGGCTGTCACGCAGCTGGGTGGCCACCTGCAGTGAGCCGAAGCGCTGCTGCAGGGCGGCCAGGTCTGGCAGTTCCAGCGCAGGCGCGTCATCGCTTGCCCGTGCCGGTGCTTCGGCCGTCGGCTCCGCCTCCAGTGCCGCCGCCTGCGGCAACCAGCGCAGCAGCGCCTGCCGCAGGGTGGCCAGCGACAGCGGTTTGGCCAGCACATCGTCCATGCCGGCGTCGCGGCAGCGGCGTGCATCATCGTTGAGCACGCTGGCGGTCAGCGCGAGGATCGACAGGCGCGGCTGGCCGTTGCGGCTTTCGCGTTCGCGCAGCAGGCGGGCAAAGGCGAAGCCATCCAGCACCGGCATGCGGCAGTCGGTGATCACCAGGTCGAACGTCTCCACCGACAGGCGGTCCAGCGCCTGCTGGCCGTCATCCACCAGCACATGCGGCACGCCCAGCTGCTGCAGGCGCCAGGCCATCATCGCCTGGTTGGTGGGATGGTCCTCCACCACCAGCACGCGGGCCTCGCGCAGCGCCGGCGGCAACAGCGCGGTCTGTTCCTGTTCGGACAGCAGCGCCTGCACGTCATCGGCACGCGCCTCCACCAGCGACAGCAGCACCTCCACCCGCGTGCCCTGACCCAGCACGCTGTGCAGGGAAATCTCGCCACCCATCTTCTGTACCAGGCGATGGCAGATGCTCAGGCCCAGGCCGGTACCGCCGTGCTCGCGCTGGATGTGTGCGCCGGCCTGGGCAAACGGTGCGAACAGGTGCGGGATCTGCTCGTCGGCGATGCCGATGCCGGTATCCGACACGGTCAGCCGCAGCGGCTGGCTGCCCTCCTCGGTGGTGGCACCGAGCACATCCACCTGCAGGCGCACGCTGCCCTGCGCGGTGAACTTGATGGCGTTGCTGAGCAGATTGAAGATGATCTGCCGCACGCGCACGCCATCGACCTCATGCGCCTGCGCCAGTCGTGGATCGATCTCCACCTGCAGGTCCAGGCCACGCGCGGTGGCCTGCGCCGACAGCAGCCGGCACACGCTTTCCAGCAGCGGCCGCAGCGGCATCGGCACCGGTGCCAGGCGCAGCGCGCCGGCTTCCATGCGCGAGTAGTCGAGGATGTCATCGAGGATCTGCCGCAGCATCTGTGCGGAATCCTCGATCACCCCGATGATGCGCTGCTGTTCCTGGTCCAGCGGCGAATGCGAGAGCACTTCCAGCATGCCCAGCACGCCGCTCATCGGCGTGCGGATCTCATGGCTCATGGTGGCCAGGAAGCGCGATTTGGCTTCCACCGCCTGCTCGGCCTCGACCTTGGCCGTCGCCAGTGCATCGGCCTGCGCGCGCGCCTCGCTCACGTCCACCCAGTAACCGCTCCAGGTCACCGCACCGGCGTCGGCCGAGTACGGGTGCGCCTGGGTGCGCACCCAGCGCGCGTTGCCATCCTCGGTGCGCACGCGGAACTCGAACGACAGCGGTGCGAAGCTGCGCGCGGCCAAGGCGGTGCCGCGCACGATGAGCACGCGATCCTCCGCGTCGATACGCTGCAGCAGCGCATCGGCATCGTCCATCGCCTGCTGCGGCGAGATGCCGAACAGGGCCTGCACGTCGCCGGCGATGAAGGGAAAACTGAGTGCGCCATCGGCGGCGCGACGTGCCTGGTAGACGATGGCCGGAAGGTTGTCGGTGACATCGGCCAGGCGCTGCTCCACATGCCGGCGCCCGGCCACTTCACGGCGCAGGCGCCAGTAGCCCAGCGCATAGACGAACAGCCCGCTCAGCAGGATCAGCAGCAGCGGGATGCCCCAGCGCTGCAGGGTGCTCCACTGCACGCCGTGGTGGTACTCGGAGGCCAGCCAGTCGTCGCGCAGGGCCTCGCGTTCGCGCGGCGTCATCTGCAGCAGCAGGCGGTCGAAGGTGGTGGCCAGTGCGGCATAGCGGCGGTCGACGGCCAGCGCCAGTTCGTCGTTGAAGTTGGCCGGGGCGGCGATCTGCAGGCGGCCGGCGAACTGGTTGCGCAGCAGCTGGTCGACCAGCGCCAGGTTGCCCACGTAGGCGTCGGCCTCGCCATCGGCCAGGCGCTGCATCGCCTGTTCGGCACTGCGCGTGGGAATGATGCGCGCCAGCGGTGCCTGCTGCAGCACGTAGCCACGCACCCGTTCCGGGTCGGACAGCAGCACGCGCTTGCCCTGAAGGTCGGACAGGCCCAGCAGCACCGGGCTGTCGCGGGCGGTCACGATGACGTTGGGCACGCTGATGAAGGGCTGGCTGAACACCCAGTCCGGGCCCAGGTACTGCGAATCGATCGGGATGCCCATCACCGCCTGCAGATCACCGCGCTTTGCCTTGGCTCGCACGTCGAACCAGTCGTGGCTGGGGTCGACCTGCAGGTGGGCACCGGCCTGCCGCAGGCGCTGCAGGTACTCTCTGGCCAGGCCGCTGGGCTGGTCGTTGTCGTCGGCGAAGGACAGCGGTGCCGCATTGGGCGCGAAGCCGATCTTCAATGATTCCTGCAGCACGCGCTTCTCGGCCTGGCTGAGCGCCAGCTGCGCGGACGCCGACCACGTCAGCGGCGGCAGCCAGTGCTCCATCAACGCCTCGCGCTGCGAGGGGCTGCTGGCCGCCAGCGCCACATCCAGCGCTTCTGCCAGCGGCTGGCTGCCAGTGGGCACGCCGAAGTGCAGGCGCTCGGGCGGCAGATCGCTGGGCCGCAGCATCACCACGCCGTCGATCTTCCTCAGCGCGATCAGTTCGGTGGCGACGTAGGCATTGCCGATGAAGACGTCCGCCTTGTCGTCTCTGACCATGGCGAGCGCTGTCTGCGTGTCATTTGCGACAAGCTGCCGGGCCCGCGGGAAGCGCGCACGCACCTGCGGGGCGGTCATGAAGTCCTGTTCGATGACCACCCGCAGCCCGTCAAGGTCCGGCGTTTCGGATGCGCGCAGATCACCCGGCCGCCCGACGATCGCCAGCGGTGCTTCCACATACGCACGGGTATAGACCATGCAGCGGGCGCGTTCGGGACTGAGCGCGGTGTTCATCACCACGTCGATCTCGCCGCGGCATGCCGCATCCAGCACGGCATTCCAGTCCGGATAGCGACGGAACTGCAGTTCCACGCCGAGTTGACGAGCCAGAAGCGACAGGTACTCTGGTCCCAGCCCGGTCGGCTGGCCCTGCTGCAGGTCCTCGAACGGTGGCCAACCGCTGTCATACTGGCCCGCAACGATCACCGGATGCGCGGCCAGGAACTGGCGCTGCAGGACGGTCAACGGCAGGGGGCCCGGTTCGGCCTGCGCCAGCACGGACAGGCCCAGCAGCCCCAGCAAGAGGACCCATCCACGCACTGCCCGGTTCCGCATCTGCGACGTTCTCCCAGAAACCCGCCTGGTACCGCGCAGCTCGCGGCCGGCACTGCCCGAAAGGCCATACTAGAGCATGACCTTGCGCATCATCATCGCAGACGACCACCCCGTGGTACGCATCGGCACCCGTGCCGTGATCGAGGCCAGCGGCGTCGGCCGGGTCGTCGGCGAAGCGGAGAGCGTGCAGGCGCTGATGGCCGTGCTGGCCAGCCAGCCCTGCGACATGCTGGTGACCGACTACTCGATGCCCGGCAGCGCCCAGGCCGATGGCTTCGCGATGATCGGCATGATCCGCCGGCGCTACCCCGACCTGCCGGTGCTGATGCTCAGCGTGTCCAACAACCTGGCCATCCTGCGCATGGTGCTGGACTGCGGCGTGCTTGGCCTGGTCGACAAGAGCTCGTCGATGGAGGAACTGCCGCAGGCCATCCAGACGGTGTATCGCGGCCAGTCCTACATCAGCCGCAGCCTGCGCGAACGGGTGGAGGAAGCGGGCAGCTGGCGCATGCGCGAGGGGGATGGCAAACCGCTGTCACCGCGCGAGGTGGAAGTGCTGCGCCTGCTCGGCACCGGGATGACGGTCAAGGAAATCTCCCTGCAGCTGCACAAGAGCGTCAGCACCATCAGCCGACAGAAGGGCGATGCGATGCTCAAGTTGGGCCTGAAGGGCGACGCCGAACTGTTCGACTACCTCCGTGACGGGAAAATCTGAGAACTGGCTTGCAGTTTCACGGGATTGCTCACGCCTTCACGTCTGCCTCCCCCTGTGATCGCCGTCGCGGCTGTGCCATGATCCGCCGCGATGGGCTCTCCCATGCGAGGTCGAAGGAATCGACCGGCTCATCACTACATCGTGCTGCCCCTGCGTGGGTGGCCGGTTTTCTGCGTTGGCCGTCTTGCCCAGCGCCCGCACACCATGGAGAGGCGCATGATCCATTCCCCCACCGTCTGCCTGGCACCTGCCCGTACGCGATTGCGTCTGGCATTGGCTGGTCTTGCCGTTTCGCTGCTGGCCAGCGCATGCACCCCTTCTACCTCGACCGCGTCACCGCAGGGCGCCGACGCGCCACGACAGGAAGTTGCCCCGATGCAGAGCTCCGCTACCGCCGCCGCGACCCCCGCGGCCGTTGCCACGCCGCCCGATGCCGGCAGCGTGCTGTACTTCATCTACCAGGTGGACGGCGATGGCGCCGTCTCCTACGAAGTGGCCAACGGCAGCGTGGCCACCTTCTGGTTCGGCCACACCTATGAAGTGGCCGGCACCCGCTACTACACCGGCTTTGCCTGGAACACCCCGCAGAAGTTCGGCAAGGCCGGCGAGGACGAGGCTGGCCCGGACAGCCGCGTCACTCTCTCCGAAGCCACCTTCACCCTGACCGGCGACAAGCCGGACCGCCCGTGGGTGTTCAAGGGCGCTGAACCGTGGATCGGCGCCATCGGTGCCTACGGCAGCGCGCCGGACGTGGACAGCAAGCGCACGCCGGTGGAACACCGCACGGCGTCGGGCAAGCTGGTGCTGGCCGTACCGACCCGCGCCTTCAGCAGCGGCGTCAGCGTGGAAAGCTACGAGATCCTGCTGTTCAACCCGGACTACGAGAAATCCGAGGATGGCCAGGTCTGGGCCAGCGCCGGCACCGTGATCACCGGCGAAGACAATTCGGCGGCCTGCGACGACGGTGCGGTGATGCCCTGCGTCAGCAGCCAGGGCACGCTGGCCTTCGAGGCCGTGCCGGGCAGCGACCTGCCGGCCATCCGCGTGAGCGAAACCGGCACCACCATCGCCGCCCCGGGCCAGACCCGTGCGCTGGGTGCCGCCGACGCGCGCCAGTACCGCTACGACGCCGCCCGCAAGGCCTACGTCGCACCGTAAGCACACATCGCAGTACCTGTTGACCGACATGTTGATGACTCAAGGATGAGTCCGGTTGGCGAAACGCGGCCCAGGCCGCTCCATCAACCCCAGAGGAAAACGTCATGGCACAGCGTGACTACAGCAAACAGGAAGTTCTCGACATCATCGAACAGGTCGCCCAGCGCAAGGGTATTTCCAGCGAGGATTTCCTGCGCTTCGCCCACATCGAGACCGGCGGGCAGTTCGACGAACGCGCGCACAACAGCCGAACCGACGCCAAGGGCCTGTTCCAGTTCCTGCCGTCCTCGGCGCGCCAGTACGGCCTGACCGGCCACGAGTACGACCCGACCCGCAACACCGAAGCAGCCGCGGACATGTTCCAGCGCAACCTGGCCGACATGCAGAAGCGCCATGAGCGCACCGGCCACCCGTACCTGTCCGGCGAAGCCTCGCCCACCGGCCTGGACCTGTACCTGGCACACCAGCAGGGTGCGGCCGGCTATGGCTCGATCCAGACCGCCATCGCCACCGGCACCTTCGGCGTGGTGCGTGATGGCCACGGCGATGTGATCAACATGCGGCCGCGGATCATGGGCCAGATCGGCAGTGACATCCAGGCGCTGACCGGCCACACGCGTGCGGAAATGAGCACGATGAACGACAGGGACCTGGCCAGCACCTTCGCCCAGTACTACGACCGCAAGTACGACGGCATCAGCATTCCGGAAAAGAACATCGCGCCGATCAGCGCCGATGCGCCGGCACGCAGCGCCCCGGTGCAGGCACCGGCCGGCCCGACCCAGACGGTGCCGGCACCGACCGCCGCCACCGTGGCTGCCCCCGTCGCGGCCAACCAGGACAAGCCGGGCATCAGCCTCAGCGCCGCCTACGAGGCCGGCGTGAAGTACGACGACGTCAAGTACGCCATCAACATTCCGTCCAGCCAGTACTACCGTGGCAACGGCATCACCGGCAAGAACGTCGACCAGGGCTACGTGGACTGCTCGGGCTGGGTCGGCACGATGCTCAACAAGACCCAGGACGAGATCAACCAGAAGGCCGGCCACGCCGTCTACGGTGATGCGGACCGCATCAAGCTGGGCTTCGCCGGCTCCGGCGGCATCGTGCAGCAGGCCTACAAGGATTCGGGCGTGCTGCTGCAGCGCGACGACATCCTCAAGCCGGGTGCGCTGAAGGAAGGCATGGTGATCGGCCTGGATACGGCCAGGACCAAGCACGAGCACTGGAACGGCATCGACCACATCGTGATGGTGGTGCGTGACCCCAACACCGACAAGCTGCTGATCAGCCAGTCCACCGGCAAGCAGGGCGTGCACACCATGCCGGTGGAGGACTACCTGAAGCAGGTGGAGAACCACCCGAACTGGAAGCTGTTCGCCTCCGACCCGCTGCACAAGGCGCGTGACCTGCTCGAGACGCGCACCCAGACGCAGCAGCAGGGCCAGCACAAGGACGCGCCGGCGCAGGCCACCGCGGCCGCACCGCAGGCCGCACGCAACGAGATCCATCGCCAGGGCGACCACAGCGAAGGCGTGCGCAAGGTGCAGGAGAATCTCGGCCACCTGGGCTATGTCGGTGCCGACGGCAAGCCGCTGTTCGAGGACGGCAAGTTCGGCCGCAACACCGAAGCGGCGGTGCGCCAGTTCCAGAAGGACAACGGCCTGGCCGTGGATGGCATCATCGGCCCGAAGACCTTGGGCGCGATGCAGGAAGCACGCGAGCGTCCGCTGCTGAACGACGAGCGCCACCCGCGCAACCCGATGTACAACCAGGCGGTGAACAGCCTGGAGCAGCTGCCGGCCGGCACCTTCAAGGACCGCCATTCGCTGGAAGCGGCCGCTGCATCGCTGACCCGGCAGTCGCACGAAGCCGGCCTGCAGCGCATCGATTCGGTGGTGCCCAGCACCAACGGCGAGCGCCTGTTCGCCGTGCAGGGCGCGATGAACGACCCGGCCGCGATGCGTGCCGCGGTGGACGTGAAGGCCGCCAGCGAACAGAGCATGGCGTTGAACAGCGGCGCGGTGCAGGGTGCACCGAACGTGCTGCAGCAGGACAGCCAGCAGCAGCACCAGGAGCAGCAGCGCCAGACCCAGCGCGCGATGGGTCATTGATCCAGGCGGGGTCGGATCCCTTTCCGCAGGAAAGGGCTCCGACCCCGTTGCCGACCCCGTTCCTGTTTTCCTGAAGGAAACGTGTCGGCCGCGCGTGTTGCAGCTCCCGTTCAGGCGGATTTTCAGGTGCGCTTCATCGCCCATGACGCTAGATGAATACGCACGCCGCAGGCCGTCCAGGCGCAATGTTCCGACAATGTTGGAAGCCCAGTTTGGACAGCACGGCAGCCAGGGCGCCCCCGCCCTCCCTGCCCACCGTGGCAAGCCCCAGACAGGAGAACCGAACATGATCAGTACGTCCGCAATCAGCTTCCGTGGCCTGGCGATGGCCCTTGCCCTGCTGGCCGGCGTGGCGGTGGTCAGCGATGCCAGCGCGATGTCGAGGAAGGACAAGCGCACAGTCGTCGGTGCGGTGGTGGGCGGCGTGGCCGGCCATCTGATCTCCAACGGCGACCCGACCGCGACCGTCGGTGGCGCGGTGGCCGGTGGTGCCATCGGCAACCTGACCACCAAGGATCACCACGACCGCCGCTATGACCGTCGCTACGACAACCGTCGTTACGATCGCGGCTACAACCGGGGTTACAGCCGCGGGTACCACGACCGTGGCCATGACCGCCGCCACTACCACGACCGCGGCCGTCATCGCGGCTGGTAAGCGCGCCGGCGCCGCTTGATGATTCCGGCAACGGGCAGATCCTGGATCTGCCCGTTTTCGTTGCTGCCAGCGCAGGTTGCGCCGGCAGCGCCCATGGCGTTGAATGCGCAGCCTTGGTGACTCCTTTCCGGGCAGCGGCTGCGGCATGACTTCTTCCCCCCATCGCGTGCAGGGCCTCAACAACGACGAGGTCGCTGCCGACTGGCCGGCGATCCGCGCCGACGAAGTGGCGTGGCTATGCACGCAGTACCCGGCACTGGCGGCGGACAGCACGCTGCACTGGCACAGCCCGCGCCCGCTGTCGGCGGCGGCGATCGTGCAGGGCGCGATGGGCCGGGTGTTCATCAAGCGCCACCACCACAGCGTGCGCAGCGCCACCTGCCTGCAGGAAGAACACCGTTTCATCGCCCATCTGGCCGCGCACGGCGTGCCGGTGGTGCAGGTGCTGGCCACCGCTGATGGCGCGACTGCGGTCGAGCATGGGCCGTGGACCTACGAGCTGCACGCGGTCGGCGCAGGCGCGGACCTGTACCGCGATGCGGTGTCGTGGTCGCTGCTGACCGACAGCGCGCAGGCACTGCAGGCCGGGCGCACGCTGGCGCGCCTGCACCAGGCCTCGGCCAGTTTCCACGCGCCCCAGCGCAGCACCCACATCCTCGTGGCGCGCGACGACCTGATCCGCGCCGACGATCCCATCGCCGCGCTGCAGGCCGACCTGCCGAACCGCCCCGGCCTGGCCCGCTATCTGGCGCGCATTCCCTGGCAGGCACAGCTGCGCGCGGAAGTGCTGCCCTGGCACAAGGGCCTGGCCACGCGCCTGCGCGACGAGCCACGGCTGTGGGCGCACAACGACTGGCACGTCTCCAACCTGCTGTGGGATGCCGACGGCGCGGTGGCCACCGCGCTGGATTTCGGCCTGGCCTCGCCCACCAGCGCACTGTTCGACCTGGCCACCGCCATCGAGCGCAACGCCGTGGCCTGGCTGGAACTGGAGCGCGGCGACGCCGCCGTGCGCATCGACATCGCCCTGGCCCTGCTGCAGGGCTACCGCGAGGTACTGCCGCTGTCGGCCGGGCGCGTGCAGCTGCTGGCCGACCTGTTGCCGATGGTCCATTTCGACTTCGCACTGTCCGAAGTGGAGTATTTCGAAGGCATCACCGGCTCCACCGCCAATGCCGACGTGGCCTGGCAGCCGTTCATGCTGGGGCACCCGGCGTGGTTCCATACAAAGGCAGGCCAGGCCTTGCTGCAGGCGCTGCGCGCGGCGCCGTGAGGTTGGGTGGGGTCAGAGCCCAATACAGAGCAAAGGGGGATGGACCCAACGCCCACCCGGGGGTGAGGTACCATTTACCAGCAAAAAGCGAAGAACACAAC
>NZ_JBRRCR010000088.1:0-17459 GCF_056759115.1 Stenotrophomonas sp. STEN087
GGGGGGGTGGGGTTTGGGGTGCTCTGCCTCCGGCGGGGGGGGGGCTGTTGGGGCCGGGCGGGGGGGGGGCCCCACGCTTTTGGGGTGTGCGGGCCGGGGCCGGGCACTACCATCCGGTGGTCAGGCGGCCAGCGAATCCAGCGCCGATTCCAGCGCGTCCAGGTTCGGCAGCAACGCGCTCTTTTCACCCAGCAGCACGCGCATGTGCACGATTTCCGGCAGGGTTTCTTCCGAAGCATCGGCCAGCAGGCCGTCGCGCGGCACCGAGATCAGCTGCGGGAAGTTCTGCGTCAGCAGCGCGTAGTACGGGCGCTGCGCGTTGCCGCTGAGGGCCTTCAGCACCACCACCTTGTTGTGCCCGCCCACCATTTCTTCGCCCAGGCCGGACAGGCGGGCGAAGGACAGCAGCGGCACCTGCCAGCCGTGCCAGGCGATCTGCCCGACCAGCCAGCGCGGCGCATCGGCCACCGGTTCCACTGCCACGCGCGACATCATTTCGGCCACCGTCGCATTGGGCAGCAGCACGCGCTCGCCACCGGACTGGATCAGGACGCCACGGATCTCATCGTTGTTTGCGTAGCTCATGGCGTCTCTCCGTTGTCCTCGTCCACGGCCCAGCGCGCCGCGATGGCCTGCGCCAGTTCCTGCGGTTCACCGGCCACCATGCCGGCAGCGACCACGGCGGTTGCCGCGGCGGGGTCATAGCAGCCTTCACCCACCTGCCCTGCCACCCAGGCACCGGCCTCGGCCAGGTCCAGGGCCGGGCCGACATGGGCCAGGTCGGCACCGCTGAGCAGGACCAGGGCGCTGTGTTCGGCCGGCAGCGCGGCAATCGAGATACCCAGCGGGTCGGTCTGGAAATGCAGGCCATCGGCCGCGGCACGCACGCCGATGTCGTCGGACAGGATGTGGACCTCGCCCGGCGCCGCGCGGCGGCCGGCCTCGGCCAACTGCACCGGCAGCGTCGATACCCGTGCCATCTGCTTGACCAGGTTGCCGTAGCGGCCCCCGTCCAGGCGCATGTGCACCAGCACCGGCACGGCCAGCCCGGTCGGCAGCGCGCCCAGCAGGCGGCGCAGCGCATCGGGTCCACCGATGCCGGCCAGAACCAGCAGCGCCCCGGCGCGTGCACCGGCAGGAAGGCCGGCATCCAGGTCGACCAGGCTCAGGCGGCCGGTGTCGAACGACGGTGCGGCCACCGGCTCGTCGCGCGTGGGCGCGGCGGCGGCCGGTGTGTCGGCGGCCTCGTCGACCAGCGACCAGGCGGTGTGATCGAAGGACACCGGCGGCGGCACGGGCGCATCGTCCGCCGGCGCCTCCACTGCATCGGCAGCGGGCTCCGGCGTCTGCGCCTGCAACGCGGCCAAGTGCTGTTCCAGCGACATCGGTTCAGCAAACGTCGCCGGCGGTGCAGGTGTGGTGTACAGGCTGTCGGCCGGCACGTCGCCGGCCCAGTCCTGGGCCTGCTCCATGTGCGCGTGCAGGACTTCATCCTTCGGCGGTACCGGCGGCGGCGAAGGCCGGCCCGGTTCCAGCTGCAGGCTGGGTTCGTCTTCGGCGCCCGGCGGCAGCACCTGCTGGTGGCCGTGCAGCTTGGCCGACAGATGGCGGCCCCAGCGCTGCGCTTCCCAGCCGTCGCGGCGCGCGGCCAGTTCGGCCTCGTCGAACACCAGGGTCAGGCCCGGCGCCGACAACGCCGGCTCCAGCCGCTCCAGCGCGTCCTCGATGGCCGCTTCCAGGGCGATCACCACGAACTGCGGATGCGCATCGGCCAGCGCCTGCGGCTCCAGCGTGGTCGGATCATCTTCCAGCACGATCTGCACATCGGCATGCGCCAGCGCCTCGCGCAGGCGCTCACGGGCAGCGCCCGGACGGGCCAGCAGGGCAACGGCCGGAACCGGATTGACGTCACTCACGGACACGGGCGATCCCCAGCAGGTCATACACGTTACGCATCAGGTCCAGCTCCTGGTACGGCTTGCCCAGGTAGCGCTGCACGCCGATCTCGAAGGCGCGCTGGCGATGCTTGTCACCGCTGCGCGAGGTGATCATCACGATCGGCACGTCCTTGTAGCGCGGGTCGGCACGCATCGCGGTGGCCAGCTCGTAACCGTCCATGCGCGGCATTTCGATGTCCAGCAGCATCAGGTCGGGCACGCGCTCTTCCAGCTGCTCCAAGGCCTCGACACCGTCGCGGGCGACGCTGACCTCGAAGTTGTGGCGTTCCAGGATGCGGCCGGTCACCTTGCGCATGGTCAGCGAATCGTCGACCACCATCACCAGCGGAACCTGGCGCTCCAGGCGCGGCGCGTTGTCCTGCACCGGCGCGATCGGGTTGGCCAGGTAGCGGCGCACCAGCGGGGCCACGTCGAGGATGACCACCACGCGGCCATCGCCGGTGATGGTGGCGCCGTAGATACCCGGCACCGAAGCGATCTGCAGGCCGACCGGCTTCACCACGATTTCGCGGTTGCCCAGCACCTGGTCGATCGCCACGGCGGCACGCAGGTCGCCGGCGCGGACCAGCAGCAGCGGCACCTGGTCCTGGCCGTCGGCACGCGCCGGGGCCTGGCCGACCAGGCTGCCCAGGTCGTACAGCGGATAGTCTTCGCCGCTGTAGCGGTAGCTGCTGTCGGCGGCTTCGAAACGCTCGCGCGACAGGCGGCCGATACCACTGACCGACGCCACCGGCACGGCAAACGTGGTTTCGCCGATCTGCACGAACACGGCCTGGGTGACGGCCAGGGTCTGCGGCAGGCGCAGGGTGAAGCGCACGCCCTGGCCACGCACCGACTGGATGTCGACCGAGCCACCGAGCTGGCGCACTTCGTTGCGCACCACGTCCATGCCCACGCCGCGGCCGGCCAGCTGGCTGACCTGGTCGGCAGTGGAGAAGCCGGCGGCGAAGATCAGGCTGTCCAGCTCCTGTTCGTTCAGCGAGGCATCGGCGGCCAGCAGGCCACGGTCGATGGCGCGGCGACGGATCGCCTCGCGGTCCAGGCCGGCACCGTCATCGGCCACTTCCAGCACGATTTCCGAACCTTCGCGGTGCAGGCGGATGGCGATCTCGCCTTCTTCCGGCTTGCCGGCGGCGCGACGCTGTTCCGGTGCTTCCAGGCCGTGGGCCACCGAGTTGCGCAGCATGTGCTCCAGCGGCGCGACCATGCGGTCCAGGACGTTGCGGTCCAGTTCGCCGTGGGTACCTTCCAGGGTCAGGTGCACCTGCTTGCTGGTGTCCATGCCGGCCTGGCGGACGACACGGCGCAGGCGCGGCACCAGGCCGTCGAACGGTACCATGCGCGCGCGCATCAGGCCGTCCTGCAGTTCCGAGCTGACGCGCGACTGCTGCTGCAGCAGCGAATCGTACTGGCGCGACAGATCGTCCAGCACGCCCTGCAGGCCACCAAGGTCGGCTGCCGATTCGTTCAGCGCACGGCTGAGCTGCTGCAGGGTGGAGAAACGGTCCAGTTCCAGCGGATCGAACTTCTGGTCGGCCTGGTCCTGCTCGCGCTGGTAGCGGGCGACGATCTGCGCCTCGGTTTCCAGGTCGAGTCGGCGCAGCTGGTCGCGCAGTCGCGCATTGGTGCGCTCCAGTTCGCCCATGGCGCCACGGAAGGCACCCAGCTGCTGCTCCAGGCGCGAGCGGTAGATCGCCACTTCACCGGCGTGGTTGACCAGGCGGTCGAGCAGGTCGGCGCGCACGCGCACCTGTTCCTGCTGCGGACGCGCCAGCGGATCCTCCTCCGGCGCGCCTTCCACCGGCAGCGGTGCCGACAGCGGCGCGTCGCCCAGGGGCAGCGGCACGGTCGCCACCGGTGCCTCGTCAGCCGGGTCGGTGCTGGCTGCAGCAGCCTTGGCAGTCGCGGCAGCATCGCTGCGGGTGCGCGCTTCAAAGGCGTCCACCAGATCCTGCGGCGGCTCGACCACGCGGTGGTCACCGGTGCGGGTCAGCAGCTGGTGCAGGCGATCGAAACCACGCTCCAGCAGCTGCACGTCAGGACGTTCAATTTCGGTGCGGCCAGCGGCCACGGCTTCCAGCAGCGATTCGATGCTGTGGCCGAGGTCACCGATGGCGTTGATGCCGGCCATGCGTGCACCGCCCTTGAGCGTGTGCAGGTCACGCTGCAGGCCGGCCACGACCTCGCGGTCCTGCGGTGCATCGCGCAGTTCGCTGATCAGGCCATCGCAATGGTCGAGCAGGTCCTTGCCTTCCTCAACGAAGATATCGACCAGCTCGCGGTCGTAGACAGTGAAGTCGAGCTGATCGGCTTCGGCCTCGGCTTCGGCTTCGGCTTCGACAGGCTCGGCTTCGATGGCGTCCGGTTCAACGGCCTCGGCTGCGACAACTGCGGCTTCGGCGGCATCCTGGCTGTGGCCCGGCGCCTCTTCCATCTCGAACAGACGCACCGGTGCGGCCACCTCGGCCACCTCATCGGTCGACGCGTCGTCAACCAACACGTCGTCATTCACCGTCGCCGGGGACGGCAGGTCGGCGCTCTCTCCTTCACCGACCGCCGCCTCCCCGCCGACGTCCGCATCCTCGGCAAAGGCTTCCGCCTCGCCCGGCGCGAGTTCGCTGGCCTGCAGGCCGAGCACCGGCCACTGGCCGTCCTCGTCCTGCGCCTGTTCGTCCTCGATCACGTGCAGGCCGGCTTCGAGCGCGGCCTCCAGCGTGACCGGTTCTGCGAAGCCCGGCACAGCCATTTCATCCTGAAGGCTGGTTGCGTCGCTGTCGAGCGCCAATGCCTCGATGTCTTGGTCAACCGCCTCAACAACCGGCGCCTGCGGCAGCGGGCTCAGGGCAATTGCGTCACTTTCCGCCGCAACGACAGCATCTTCCAGATCACGGTCATCCACCGGCAGCGCGCTGGCATCCAGGTACGGCGACAGATCGTCGACGGCGGTCAGGCCGGCGGCGTCCACATCGATCGCAACTGGCGCGACTTCAGCCGCGTCCTGCGTGGTTTCAGCGGTTTCAGCGGTTTCAGCGGTTTCAGCGGTTTCAGCAACGTCATCGGCTTCGATGGCTTCAACGACAGCGTCCGCTTCGATCACCGTCGGCAGCGTGGCAGCGGCCTCCGGCATCGACGGCCAGCCGGCATCGAAGTAGCGCGACAGGTCTTCGCCACCGGTCAGTTCGGCAGCCTCCAGACCGGCGTCGGGCGCGGCTTCGGCTTCGGCAACCGGCACGGCGGCGTCAGCAGGCGCTTCAATGTCAGCCACGACATCCGCTTCAACCTCGGCATCACGCTGCACATCGACCACATCGATGTCGGCGGCATTCGCTTCGGCTTCGGCTTCGGCTTCGGCTTCGGCTTCAACCTCGTCGAAATCTTCGTCGTCCATTTCCAGACCGACCATCGGCCAGCGCGCTTCCGGCAGTTCACCGGCCAGCGCCTGCAGGCGCTGCGCCAGCTCGGCCTGCGGCGCGATGCGCGGCTGTTCGGCCTGCAGCGCTTCCATGGTGGCGCCGATCGCCTGCGCGGTGGCATCCAGCGCACCCAGCGCCTCGGCACCCGGCACCACTTCAGCGGCCAGCGCACGCTTGATGTAGGACTCGGCGGCACCGGTAACGGCGGTGATTTCCGGCACTTCGGTCATCGCGAAGGCGCCGTTCATGGTGTGCACGGCGCGCAGCAGCGCATCGTTCACCGGCTGCTCGGCCTGCTGCGCCGACTGCAGCCACTGCTGCAGGGTCGCCAGGTGGACTTCCACCTCGGCTTCCAGGATCTCGCGCAGCACGCTGTCGATGTTGGCTGGCGTACCGACCAGCTCGGCCACGGTGTCGGCGGCAAGCGCCGCTTCCACGGCAGCGGCGTCGTCCAGCACCGGCACGTCGGCCACGGCTTCGGTCGGCGCCACCGGCTGCGGCGCGGCAGCCACCGGCAGCGGCACGTAGAAGGTTTCCTCACCGGCGGCCACGCGGTCAGCGATGGCCTGCATCGCCTGCAGGTCCACGGTGACGCGCTGGCCATCGCGCAGCGCGGCATTCAGCTGCGGCAGCGCGGTGTTGGCATGGTCGACCATCGCCAGCACGGCCGGGGTGGCCGCACGGCTGCCATCGAGCACGCGGTTGAGCATGCCCTCGATCTTCCAGGCGAACTCGCCCAAGGTGCGGGCGCCGACCAGGCGGCCACTGCCCTTGAGGGTGTGGAAGATGCGGCGGATCGGACGCAGCCGGTCCATGTTGTCCGGCTGCATGCGCCAGGCCGGCAGCAGCGTGCCGAGATTGCCCATCTCGTCATCGAACTCTTCCAGGAACACCTCGCGGATATCCTGGTCGATGTTCTCGGCATCGTCATCGAAGCCCGCCTCGAAGCCGGTGGCTTCGGCAGCCACGGCAGCGACTTCCGGTGCCGGGGTGGCCGGCACGGCCTGCGGATTGAACTCGGCAGCAGCCGCGCTCAGTTCGGCGAAGAACTGCGCATCGGCCTCGCTGAAATCGATCGGCGCGATGGTATCGACGTCGACCAGGGACACGGTCGTGGCAGGCGCGGCGGCAGTGGCCAGGACCTCGTCCGCGCCGGTCTCGGCGGCGGCCAGGGCCTCGATCATTTCAACCGGCGCCGCTTCGGCAACCACATCGGCCATGTCGATCTGCTCGACGGGCTCGATCGTCGCGGTGGACTCCAGCTCCAGCACTTCGACCGGCGCGGCTTCAACCGCGTCGACGATCTCCAGCACCGGCAGCTGCGCGTCGTCTTCCTCGTCCAGCGACAGCGTTTCCATCGCCTGCAGCGACAGCACGTCGTCGGCGTTGTCCAGTGCGCTGTTGTCGAAGTGGAACACCACCTCGTCGGCCAGCACGGCCGGGCCGTCATGCTCGGCAGCCACCGGGTCGAACACGGGCACGGCCGCCAGCTCCAGCGAAGCGCCTGCGGCGTCGTCCAGCGCGGCAACGCCGAAGT
Source organism: Stenotrophomonas sp. STEN087 (assembly GCF_056759115.1). Lineage (NCBI taxonomy): Bacteria > Pseudomonadati > Pseudomonadota > Gammaproteobacteria > Lysobacterales > Lysobacteraceae > Stenotrophomonas > Stenotrophomonas sp. STEN087. Next base: position 6,909 of record NZ_JBRRCR010000088.1, read on the forward strand.
CCTCGACGCTGTCTTCCAGCACCAGCGCGTCGCCATCATCGGCCTGCGCCGCTTCGACGTCGGCCAACGACCACTGCGGGGCCACGTGCTGGGCCGCGCCCTCGTGCTCGAAGCTGACCGGATCGAAACTGTTGAAGGTCGGTGCGCGCTCATCGGCGACGGGCGCGGCGTCGTGGCCACCCAGCTCCCACTGCGGCACGCTCGGCACCGGCGCGGTCGAAGCCGCGAACAGCAGCGGCGCAGGTTCGGCCTGCTCGGGTGCGGATGCGGCGATGTCCTGCCCGCCCAGCGCGCCGAACATCAGGCTGTTGTCGGCCACCGGCGCAGCCGGCAGCGGATCGAAGGTGAAGTCCGGCAGCGGCGGCGGGATCTCGCCCGGCGCCGGCGCGGCAGGCTGCACGGCGATCTCCACCGGCTCCAGCTGCAGCGCAGCGGCGGCCAGCGGCACGCTCTCGCGCTCGATCGGCTGCAGCGGATCCGCGTCGGCCTCGGTCTCGGTCTCGGCAACCGTGCTGCTGCGCTCGGGCAGCGGCCAGTAGCGCAGGGTTTCCAGGCTGCTGCGGGTAATGTCGAGGATGTCCTCGCGACCCGGGCGGCGGTCACGCAGCGCTTCCAGGTAGTACTCCAGGCTGGCCATGGCATCGGCCAGCGTGTCCAGCTGCCGGCCACTGGGCACGCGCTGGCGGCCGATCAGTTCGGCTTCGATGTACTGCTGCACGCCGCGCAGGTAATCGGCGGCGGTGCCCAGGTCGAGCATGCGCAGCGCACCGGACACGTCGCCCAGCAGGCGCGGCACGTCCTGCAGTTCGGCATGGTTCCAGCTGGTTTCGATGAAGGCGACGAAGTGCTCGCGGGCGGCGGCGAAATTGGCGATCGCCTCGTGGGCCAGCACTTCCACCGTGCGCCGGTTCTCCACCGCGCTCGGGTCGTCCTCGCCACTGCCACCGGCGCCCAGGTGGGCGACCTGGTCGTCCAGCGACGCATCGACATAGAGCAGCGCACCGGCGATATCCAGCAGCATGTCTTCGTCGATCTGCTGGCGGCCTTCGACCACGGCCAGCAGCGCATCGCGCTGCTGCGCGACCACGCCGCGGGCAGCGCCCAGGCCCATCATGCCCAGCGTGTCGCCGACCGCGCCCAGCTTGGTCACCTGTTCCTGCAGCTGCTGCGGCGCAGCGCCGGTGCGCAGGTGCAGGTCCAGGGCATCCTTGACCTGCAGCAGTTCTTCCTTGACCGCGCTGCCGACGGTATCGAGCAGCTCGCGGTTGCGGCCGCTCAGGCTGCCACGGGCGTGGTCCAGCTCGGCCTCGGTGGCGCTGACGCTGTCCGGCGCGAAGGCGAACAGCACGCTGTCATTGACGCCTTCTTCGCCACGCGCGGCGCGGATCTCGTTCAGCAGCGGCATCAGCACGATCGGAATATCGCGGTGGCCGTTCTGCAGGCGTTCCAGGTAATCGGGCAGCAGCACGCTGCCACGCATCAGCGTGGCGCAGGCTTCATCGCGGTCGGCCACGCGGCCTTCGCCGACGGCCACGGCCAGCTGTTCCAGTTCCTCGGCCACCATCGCCGGGGCATACAGCTCGACCATGCGCAGGGTGCCCTGCACCTGGTGCAGGTAGCCGGCGCAGATGCGCATGCGGCTGCCGTCGGCCGGGTCCTCGACGAAGTACTCGACCTCGTGCCGCACCTGGCGCAGGGTCTCGTCCAGCTCCGGCTTGACCCAGCCCAGCGCTGCATGGCTCATCGCATCGCGCAGGCTGCTCATGGACGCGCTCCGGTCGCCGCCGCGCGGAGGCCGCGCGTTTTCTGGCGTGGGAAATGGAAATGCTTCATCGAATGATTCCTTGCTCGCCGCCCTGCCCGCGTCACGCCGGCAGCTTGAAGTCGGCGACCGAACGACGCAGGTCGGCCGCCAACTGCGCCAGGTGGCCGATCGACTCGGCGGTCTGTCCGGCACCCTGCGAGGTCTGGCCGGTGATCTGGCGGATCACGCCCATCGTGCGGGTGATGTCCGAGGCCGCAGCGGACTGCTGCTGGGCGGCGATGGAGATGTTCTTGATGAGGGTGTTGAGGGCGTTGGACACGCGCTCGATCTCGGTCAGTGCGGTACCGGCGTCCTCGGCCAGGCGCGCACCGGAGACCACTTCAGCAGTGGTCTGCTCCATCGAGGTCACCGCTTCGTTGGTATCGGCCTGAATGGCCTGGACCAGGTTTTCGATGCGTCGGGTCGCACCCGAGGTACGTTCTGCCAGGCGCTGCACTTCGTCGGCCACGACCGCGAAACCGCGACCGGTTTCACCGGCCGACGCTGCCTGCACGGCCGCGTTCAACGCCAGGATGTTGGTCTGCTCGGAAATGTCGTTGATCAGCTCCACGATCGAGCCGATTTCCTGCGAGGACTCACCCAGGCGCTTGATGCGCTTGGAGGTTTCCTGGATCTGGTCGCGGATCTGGTCCATGCCCTGGATGGTCTCGCGGACCACGCCGGCACCCTCGGCGGCGATGACCACCGAGCGCTGTGCCACGTCGGCGGACTCGGCCGAGTTGCGCGACACCTGCTCGATGCTCGCCGCGATTTCGCCGATGCGGTCCGAAGCCGAGGTGATCTGGTTGGCCTGGTGGCCCGCCGCCTCTGCCAGCTGCATGGCGGTGGCCTGGGTTTCCTGGGTGGACACGGCGACCTTGGCCGAGGTGTCGTTGATGGTGGTCACCAGGTGGCGCAGTTCGTCCACGGCGTAGTTGATGGCGTCGGCGATGGCGCCGGTCATGTCCTCGGTCACCGAGGCCTTGACGGTCAGGTCACCCTCACCGAGCGAGGAGATTTCGTCCAGCAGCCGCATGATCGCCTGCTGGTTGCGGCTGTTGAACTCCACCTGGGTCTGGTAGCGCAGTTCCTGCTCGCGCGAACGGCTGCGCACGCTGGTGGAAACGAAGCCGATGATCGCGATCAGCGACAGCGCACCGGAGATGACGCCGATCCAGAAGTTCGGGAACAGGCGGGTATCGGACACCGAGCCGAACGAGGAGAACGCCTCGAACAGCTTGCGGCTGTCGTCCAGCATGCGCGAGGAGCCCTGGCCCAGCGCGTTGGCGGCGGACTGCGCGGCGAACAGCTGGCGCGAGCTGGCCAGAATCGCATCGGCGTCCTGCTTCATCGCCTCCCACTTCTGCTGCGACTGTTCCAGTGCGGCCACGGCACCGGCACCGCGCACGGCGGTGATGCCGAGATCTTCGTTGCCGTTGCGCAGGCCATCGAGCACCTGCGAGAACACGGTGATGTCGCGGGCCAGGGCGTCGCCCGAGGCAGCCGCGGCGGCGCCACCGGCGCGCATTTCGGTCACGCGGCGGGCCATCGAACCGGCCACCACGACCTGCTGCAGGGCGCTGTACACCTGCGATGCAGGTGCACCGGAAGCGGACATCGCGCGCACCAGCTCGTTCAACTGGGCCTGCAGGCCCGGCACCGCGCCGGTGAAGTTGTTGGCGTTGCCGGCCAGCGCCAGCACCGCCGGCTCGCTGGCGACCAGCTGGCCGGCCTGCTTGCCCAGCGGGGCCCAGGTGTTGGACAGCGTGGTGATCGCCTTGGACACGCCCGGCTCGTTGCCGTAGCGGCCCTGCAGCGTGGACACGTTCTGCTCGATGGCGTTGCGGGTGGCCTTGAAGGCGGTGAACGCCTGCGCGTTGCCGCCCACGGCATCACGGCCCTGGTTGGCCAGCTGCTGCGAGAGCACCTGCAGGTCGGCGGCCTTGGAACCGGCATCGGCCAGGCGGCTGCCCTGCCAGGTGGAGACGCCGGTGTTCACACCGAACAGGATCATCGACAGGGCCAGCAGGGCCAGCCAGAGGTTGCTGCCGCCCAGCCGCAGCTTGCCGGTCTTGGGGGCGTCCGAAGCAGTACTCATCGTTCAACCTCGATCTTCAATGCAGGGGGCGTTGCCCGGCCTCAGGCCGCGGCTTGCCGGAATTCAGGGGTGCGCGACAGCAACGAGAGCGAGAACACGCCCCAGTCATGGCCGTCGGCATGGAAGGCGCGATCGACGAAATGACCGTAGCGGCCTTCGGCCAGGGTGCCGGCCTGGACCTGCTGGCCCAGTTCGAAACTGCGCTGGCCGAACAGCTCGTCGATGGTCAGGGCGACGTCGCCGCCGGCCTGGCGCATGATCAGCACGCGCTGGCCTTCCTGCTGCACGGTGCGCGCGCCTTCCAGGAAGTACTTCAGGTCGACCACCGGGAACAGGTTGCCGCGCAGGTTGCCCACGCCCAGCAGCCAGGGCTGCGCGCAGGGCACCGGGGTCACCGGCGGCATCGGCACGATTTCCACCACTTCGCGGAAATCGGACACCAGCCGGCGCTGGCCCACGCGGAAGCCGACGCCACGCCAGAGGTCCTCGGCGAACTGCCGCCCGGGCAGCTGCACTGCATGGGACAGGCTGCGCCGTTCGTAGGCTTCAAGAATGTCGAAGGGCGAACGCATCAGGCCACCAGTTCGTTGATCCGCGCGATCAGGTCTTCCTCGCGCGGCGGCTTGACGATGTAATCGGCCGCGCCCTGGCGCAGGCCCCATGCCTTGTCGGTTTCCATCGCCTTGGTGCTGACGATGATGACCGGGATGTGCTTGATCGCCGCATCGCGCGACATCGCGCGGGTGGCCTGGAAACCGCTCATGCCGGGCAGGACCACGTCCATCAGCACCAGCTGCGGAACCTGGTCACGCACCAGCTGCAGGCCATCCTCGGCGTTGTCCGCTTCCAGCACCTCGTGGCCGGCACGGCGCAGCCACTGGGTGAACACCGCGCGGTCGGTCGGTGAATCCTCGATCAGGACGATACGAGCCATTGTGCCTTTCCCCCCTGGTCAGGCGTTGACGTATGTGCGGATGGCACCCAGCAGTTCTTCCCGCGTGAAAGGCTTGGTCAGGTACTGTTCCGAGCCGACGATGCGTCCGCGGGCCTTGTCGAACAGGCCGTCCTTGGAGGACAGCATGATGACCGGCGTTGCCTTGAACAGCTGGTTGCCCTTGATCAGCGCGCAGGTCTGATACCCGTCGAGACGGGGCATCATGATGTCCACGAAGATGATCTGTGGCTGCTGGTCGGCGATCTTGGCCAAGGCCTCGAAGCCATCGGTCGCGGTCACCACTTCGCAGCCTTCGCGCTTCAGCAGCGTTTCCGCAGTCCGGCGGATGGTCTTCGAGTCATCGATGACCATCACCCGGAGTCCTGCGAGCTCCCCGCCCGCAGTCGTGTTTTCAGTCATTGCCTTTCCCCAAGCGCGCGACCCTTCTGTGCTGGGGGCCGCTACGAAGGCGTATCTATATCGCACTTTCCGCGCCCGCTTCAAGCGCCGCCCACGGCGCTTGGGATGCCGGCTTGCTGAACGTGACAGGTTTGGCAATGACTGCGCAGACGGCTGGACGGACGCAGCGTTGCAGCACCCCGGGCAGGCACGCGGGGGGCGTTGCCGCTACCATCAACGCCTTGCCTGACAGGTGCACCCATGCCGTTGAACGTCATCGTGGTGATGGACCCCATCGCCCACATCAAGATCGCCAAGGACACCACCTTCGCCATGCTGCTGGAAGCCCAGCGCCGCGGCCATGCCCTGCACTATGTGCGGCCGGGCGGCCTGGCCCTGGAAGGCGGCGTGGCGGTGGCCCAGACCGCCCCGCTGCAGGTCCGCGACGACCCCTCCGGCTGGTACGAACTTGGCGCATTCAGCCGCACGGTATTCGGCCCCGGCCAGATCGTGCTGATGCGCAAGGACCCGCCGGTCGATGCCGAATACGTCTATGACACCCAGGTGCTGGACGTGGCCGCCGCCGCCGGCGCCTGCGTGGTCAACAACCCGCAGGGCCTGCGCGACTACAACGAAAAGCTGGCCGCCCTGCTGTTCCCGCAGTGCTGCCCGCCGACCCTGGTCAGCCGCGACGCCAAGGCACTGAAGGCCTTCGCCCTGGAACACGGCCAGGCCGTGCTGAAGCCGCTGGACGGCATGGGCGGTCGCTCGATCTTCCGCAGCGGCCAGGGCGATCCGAACCTGAACGTGATCCTGGAAACCCTGACCGACGGCGGCCGCAAGCTGGCGCTGGCCCAGAAGTTCATTCCCGACATCACCGCCGGCGACAAGCGCATCCTGCTGGTCGACGGCGAACCGGTGGACTACTGCCTGGCGCGCATCCCGCAGGGTGACGAGTTCCGCGGCAACCTGGCCGCCGGTGGCCGCGGTGAAGGCCGCCCGCTGAGCGAGCGTGACCGCTGGATCGCCGCCCAGGTCGGGCCGGAGATGAAGCGCCGAGGCATGCGTTTCGTCGGCCTCGACGTGATCGGTGATTACCTGACCGAAGTGAACGTGACCAGCCCGACCTGCGTGCGCGAGCTGGACGCGCAGTACGGGCTGAACATCGCCGGCACCCTGTTCGACGCGATCGAGGCCGGCCTGCGCTGATGGATGCCGCGTCCGCCGTGCTCTCCCCGCCGCCGCGCGAAGCGCAGCGGCTGGGGGCCACCCTTGCCCTGTCGGTCATCGTCCACGCCCTGCTGATCCTGGGCGTGGGCTTTGCCGTGAAGGGCGAGGCACCGCTGGTGCCGACGCTGGAAGTGATCTTCAGCCAGACCCGCACGGCGCTGACGCCGAAGCAGGCCGATTTCCTGGCGGCGGCCAGCCAGGGAGGCGGCGGCGAGCATGACCGCGCGCAACGCCCGCGCGACAACCAGACCGGCATCGTGCCGCAGGCACAGAGTGGGCTGAGCCCGGTGCCGCAGCAACAGCAGTCGGCCGCGCCGGTGCCGCCGCCGCAGGCGCGGGTGGTCAGCAGCCGCAATGGCGAGGACACCGTGGCGCAGGCGCAGGCCCGCCCCACCCCGCTGGAACCGACCCCGGACGCGGCGCAGACCGCGCGCGAGCAGCGTGATGCGGAAATGGCCCGCCTGGCTGCCGAGGTACACCTGCGCTCGGCGCAGTACGCCAAGCGTCCGAACCGCAAGTTCGTTTCGGCCAGCACGCGCGAATACGCCTACGCCAACTACCTGCGTGCGTGGGTCGACCGCGCCGAGCAGGTGGGCAACCTGAACTACCCGGACGAAGCACGCCGGCGCCGGCTGGCGGGCCAGGTGGTGATCAGCGTGGGGGTGCGCCGCGATGGCAGCGTGGAAAGCAGCCGCATCCTGAAAACCAGCGGCACGCCGTTGCTGGATGAGGCGGCGCTGCGGGTGATCCAGCTGGCGCAGCCGTTCCCAGCGTTGCCGAAGACGGATGATGGCGTGGATATCCTGCAGGTGACCCGCACCTGGGTGTTCCTGCCGGGTGGCGAACTGCGCGACGACCGGTGAGGTTTGTTGCCCGGGCCTGCGGCCCGGGACCCGCTGGACGTCCACATCGACGTCAAAAGCGGCGGTTTGGCTGTGGGTCTGGCGGGGGGGGGGGGGGGGGGGGGCGCGCGTTCTTATCCTATTTGGTGGCGTCGCCGGCCCCAATCAACCACCCCCCCCCCCCCCCCCCCCCCCCCCCCCGGCCAGGCGCGGCTTTTGCATTGAGCGACCAACCGCCCCGCCACGAGGGGCTCAGCCGTTGGCTTTCGCCTTCGCCTCGCGGGCGGCCTGCTGCTCGACCAGGGTCAATGCGACGTTATCCCGCAGGTACGCCGGTTCGACCTTCTCCGCCGCCACGCCTTCGCCACGTGCGAACGCCGGCACCGCCAGGGCCAGCACGTCCGACGCGCGCGGCAATGCCGCTGCATCGAAACCACGCAGGCCCGCACCCAGCTGCGTCACCAGCGCACCGTCGGCCGCACCGAAACCGGTGCCGATGCCGTAGGCCTGCAGCCCGTCCGGCAACGCCACCGCCGCCGGTGAGCACACGCGCTCGGCATCGCGGGCCACCGGCAGGCCATCCACGCGCTCGAAGCGCGCCACGTACAACTCACCCATCCGCGCATCTATCGCCGACAGGATCTGGGTTTCCTCGGCCGGCGCGCGCAGCGCCAGCACCTGCAGCGTCGACACCGGCAGCAGCGGCCGGTCCAGCGCCAGGGCGATGCCCTGCGCGATCGCGATCGCCAGGCGCACGCCGGTGAACGCACCCGGCCCACGGCTGAGGGCGATGCCATCGAGCTGGCGGCGGCTGATGCCGGCTTCGGCCAGCAGCGCCTCGGCCCACGGCAGGCTCAGCTCGGCATGGCGGCGCGGGGCGATCTCGAAGCGCTCCAGCACCTGCCCATCGACATGCAGGGCAACGGAACAGGCTTCGGTGGCGGTTTCAAAGGCGAGCAGTTTCATCGGAGGGAATCAGAACAGGGGGAACGTGGCGCCGGGGGCCGGCTGGGGACCCGGCGCGGGGGCCGGGACGGTCGGGGCGACGGCGGCGTCGGCCACGGGGGCCCATTGTGGCGCAAAGAAGGCCTGAACATCGGCCAAGGCGCGGGTGCGGCGGAACGGCGGCAGCGAATCGAGGAATACCCGGCCATAGCCGCGGTTGAGCAGGCGCGGGTCGCACAGCACCAGCACACCGCGGTCGGTCTCGCTGCGGATCAGCCGGCCCACGCCCTGCTTGAGGGCGATCACCGCCTGCGGCAGCTGTTCGTCGCGGAACGGATTGCCACCCTGGCTGCGGATCGCCTCCAGCCGCGCCTCGTACACCGGGTCGTCCGGCGCGGCGAACGGCAGCTTGTCGATCACCACCACGCTCAGCGCCTCGCCGACCACGTCCACGCCCTCGCGGAAGCTGGCCGAGCCAAGCAGCACGCCATTGCCGGATTCGCGGAAGCGCTGCAGCAAGGTGGCGCGCGGCGCCTCGCCCTGCACGAACAGCGGCCACGGCCCGTCGCGCAGCGCCTCGGCGGCCTCGCGCAGCGCACGGTGCGAGGCAAACAGCAGGAACGCCCTGCCCTGCGAGGCCTGCAGCACCGGCCGCAGGGCCTGGATGAGGGCGGTACCGAAACCACGCGCAGCGGGATCGGGCAGACCCTCAGGCAGGTAGCACAGCGCCTGCTCGGGCCAGTTGAACGGGCTGGGCTGGACCAGCGTATGCGGATCATCCAGCCCCAGGCGGGTGGCGATGTGGTCGAAGCCACCGCCCACGGTCAGCGTGGCCGAGGTGAAGATCCACGCCGCGCGGCTGCGCTCTCGGTGCTCGCGCAGCGGCCCGGACACATCCATCGGCGTGCGCTGGCAGCGGAACCCGCGCGGGGTGAGTTCGTACCAGAGCACGTCGGCGGCACTGGCCGCGTCGGCCGGGTCGGTATCGAAATCCAGGGTCGGCTCGTCGTCGCCCAGCCAGCGCGACAACCGCGAAACCGCTTCGCGCGCACGTGCATGGCAGGCATCGAGGCCGGCGGCGGCTTCGCGCAGCGGCTGCAGCGCCTGTTCCAACGCCACCAGGCAGCTCATCGCCGTATCGAAGCCCTCGCGCACCTGCGGCATCGCCAACGCGCGCCACTGGGTACCGCGTGACGGCAGCCCTTCCATCGCCAGGCGCAGCGCCAGCAGCGCCTGCTGCAGCTGGTCGACCGGCTCCTGCAGCGCCGACTGCGCACCGCCGACGCCACGCGCCTCGGCCAGGCAGTCGCGGGCCAGCTCCTGCCATGGGCGCATGCCGAAGCCCTCGCCGAAGAACTGCGCGGCGAGTTCGGGCAACTGGTGCGCCTCGTCGATGACGAAGGCCTGCGCACCGGGCAGCAGCTCGCCGAAGCCATCCTGCTTGAGCGCCAGGTCGGCCAGCAGCAGGTGGTGGTTGACCACCACCACGTCGGCCGCCTGCGCGCGTTGCCGCGCGTGCACGACGAAACAGTCGTCCCAGAACGGGCAGTCGGTGCCCAGGCAGTTGTCGACGGTGGACGTGACCATCGGCAGCAGCGGCGAATCGTCGGCCAGGCCGTCCAGTTCGGCGATATCACCGAACTGCGAGCGGCCGGACCAGGCGAGGATGCGCTGGAACTGCGCGGCCTGGTCGGGGCTGGAAAAACGCGGCTCGCCCCGCGCCTGCTGCAGGCGGTAGCGGCACAGGTAATTGGCCCGGCCCTTCAGCAGCGCGCTGCGCAGGCCCACGCCCAGCGCCTGGCGCACGCGCGGCAGATCACGGTGGTAGAGCTGGTCCTGCAGCGCGCGGGTGCCGGTGGAGATGATGGTGCGCAGGCCGGACAGCAGGACCGGCACCAGGTACGCGAACGTCTTGCCGGTGCCGGTACCGGCCTCGGCCAGCAGCAGGTCGCGCTGCTGCAGCGCGTCGGCGATGGCCTCGGTCAGGCGCAGCTGTGCGGGACGCGGGTTGAAGGCATCCAGGTGCGAGGCGAGCGCGCCGCCTTCGCTGAGGGCTTCGCGGCTGGCATGAACGAGGTCGGACATCAGACAGGAAGGATACCCGGCCGGGCGTTGCCCGGCACCCGTTTCAAGCCAAGGCAACAGCAACAGCGGTGTTCATGGCTCTGGGTTGCTGCCTGTTGGGCGGGGGGGGGGGGGGGGGGGGGGGGGCGCCGCCGCACACAACCCACCACCCGCGGGGAGCATGAATACAAGCAACAAACACCACACACGAAACAACCCCGCCCCACCCCCCCCC
>NZ_JBRRCR010000089.1:0-17451 GCF_056759115.1 Stenotrophomonas sp. STEN087
GGGGGGGGGGGGGGGGGGGGGGGGCGGGGCCCCCCCCCCCCCCGCCGGGGGGGCGCCGCCCCCCCCCCCCCCCCCCCCCCCCCCCCCCCCCCCCCCCCCCCCCCCCGCCTTCGACAGTTTCCCGGTGACGGCAGTAGATCCACGCCATGCGTGGATGGAATCTGTCAGATCGATGTGGGTAGGGGTCAGATCCCTTTCCCTGCGGAAAGGGCTCTGACCCCGGAACAGCCCGGAATGCTGCTTTCGCTCTTGCTCTTCTTTTTTCTTTCCGTGGCGGCCGGAGCCGCCGGAATGTGTCAGAGGCCGGGCGGGGCAGGGGCGCGGGACCGCAGGCGCCATGGATGGCGCCTACGAGCCCCCATGGATGGGTTCACGGCGTGTCCCGCGCCCCTGCCTCGCCCGGCCAAACCAGCGCAACCAACCGGGCATTCCGCGACCCACCCAACCCAACCGACCCGCCACGAGGGGCTGCGCCGTTGGCTGAAAATCCATGTAACCGCTTACAAGCAAACGGGTTTTTGCCGTAACGGGTATCATGGGCGGCTGACTTCATACAGGAGCCACCCGCTCATGCGCCGCAAGATCGTCGCCGGAAACTGGAAGCTGCACGGCAGCCGTCAATTCGCCACTGACCTGCTGGGCCAGGTGGCTGCGGGGCTGCCCAAGGCCGGGGTCGAGGTGGTGATCCTGCCGCCGCTGCCCTACCTGGGGGAGCTGGTCGAGGACTTCGGCGAGACCGGCCTGGTGTTCGGTGCCCAGGACGTCAGCAGCAACGAGAAGGGCGCCTATACCGGTGAGGTCTGCGCCGCCATGCTGCACGAGGTCGGTGCCCGCTACGGCCTGGTCGGTCACTCCGAACGCCGCCAGTACCATAATGAAAGCAGCGAGCTGGTCGCGCGCAAGTTCGCCGCCGCCCTGCATGCCGGCCTGGTGCCGGTGCTGTGCGTCGGCGAGACCCTGGAACAGCGCGAGGCCGGGCAGACCGAGGCCGTCATCGCCGGCCAGCTGGCCCCGGTGCTGGCCCTGGTCGGGGGCGAGGGCTTCGCCAATGCCGTGGTCGCCTACGAGCCGGTCTGGGCCATCGGTACCGGCAAGACCGCCAGCAAGGAACAGGCGCAGCAGGTCCACGCGTTCATCCGTGGCGAAGTGGCGCGCATCGATGCTAGAATCGCTGATTCACTGCCCATTCTTTACGGCGGCAGCGTGAAGCCCGACAATGCCGGGGAACTGTTCGCGCAGCCGGATGTCGATGGTGGGCTGGTCGGCGGCGCCTCCCTGGTGGCCGCGGACTTCCTGGCCATCGCGGAGGCGGCGGTCGCGAACTAATCCTTGTAAGTATTGTCCGAGGGCGGATTCCCAATGCTGATGTTGATCCTCAATGTCGTCTACGTGCTCGTGGCCGTGGCCATGATCGCGCTCATCCTGATGCAGCGTGGTTCGGGTGCGGCGGCTGGTTCGGGCTTCGGCGCTGGCGCCTCGGGCACCGTGTTCGGCGCGCGTGGCGCGTCCAACTTCCTGTCCAAGTCGACCAAGTGGCTGGCCGTCGTGTTCTTCGGCATCAGCCTCTTCATGGCCTGGTATGCCGGCCACGGCAGCCGTCCGGCGGCCGACCAGGACCTGGGCCTGATGTCCGCCCCGGCGGCCAGCGCTCCGGCCGCTCCGGCAGGTGAACTCCCGGCCGTTCCGAAGGCCGATGCGGTCCCGGCCGCCCCGGTTCCGGCCGCGAATGTGCCGGCTCAGGCGGAATCTTCGGTTTCTGGTGAAGAAAAGCCTTCGGAAGGCTCCCAGAAAGACTGAAGACGGTTACAATATGCGGCGCATCGGGTTGTCTGACTGATGTGATCGTTTGCCCAGGTGGCGGAATTGGTAGACGCACTACCTTGAGGTGGTAGCGACTTAGGTCGTAGGGGTTCGAGTCCCCTCTTGGGCACCATTTGTAAGTAAAGCGGGTTCTCCTGGCGCGCAATGCGCCAGCCGTTTCCCGTCCACTCCCCCATGCCAAAGCGCCTGCAGGCGCGGCGGCAGAGGCAAGAGAGAATCGCTGTGCTGGCCGAATATTTGCCGTCTCTGCTGTTTCTGATCGTCGCGACCGGTATCGGCATCACGCTGATGCTGATCGGTCGATTCCTCGGTCCCCGCCGCCCCGATCTGGAAAAGCTCTCGCCGTACGAGTGCGGCTTCGAGGCCTTCGAAGACGCGCGCATGAAGTTCGACGTGCGCTACTACCTGATCGCGATCCAGTTCATCGTCTTCGACCTGGAAATCATCTTCATCGTGCCGTGGACCCAGGTCTTCATGGAACTGGGCGCCCGTTCGCTCGTCACCATGGGCCTGTTCGTCGGCATGCTGTTCCTCGGTTTCATTTACGTCTGGAAGAAGGGAGCGCTGGAATGGGAGTGATTCAGACTCTCGATGGCCTCATGAACAATCCGGTCCCGGAAGGGCGGGTTGATGACATCCTGCGGCCGGAGGGCGACAACCCGCTGCTGGAAAAGGGCTTCGTCACCACCAGCGTCGACGCACTGCTGAACTGGGCGCGCACCGGCTCGATGTGGCCGATGACCTTCGGTCTGGCCTGCTGCGCGGTCGAGATGATGCACGCCGGCGCCGCGCGCCTGGATCTTGACCGCTACGGCGTGGTGTTCCGCCCGTCGCCGCGTCAGTCCGACGTGATGATCGTGGCCGGCACCCTGGTCAACAAGATGGCCCCGGCGCTGCGCAAGGTCTACGACCAGATGCCGGACCCGAAGTGGGTCATCTCGATGGGCAGCTGCGCCAACGGCGGCGGCTACTACCATTACTCCTATTCTGTCGTGCGCGGCTGTGATCGCGTGGTGCCGGTGGACGTCTACGTCCCGGGCTGCCCGCCGACCGCCGAGGCGCTGGTGTACGGGATCCTGCAGCTGCAGAAGAAGATCTGGCGTACACAGACCATCGCCCGCTGACCCTTCCACACTACAAGAGCGCGCCAAGCCCCCATGGCAGAGCAAGCATCCTTCATCGACCGACTCTCCGCACGTTTCGCTGGTGCGAAGGTCATCGTGGTCGAACCCCGCGGCGAAGTGACGCTGGAGGTGCCTGCCGCCGAGTGGCATGCCACCGCGCTGGCGCTGCGTGACGAGTTTGGTTTCGAGCAGGCCGTGGATCTCTGCGGCGTCGATTACCTCGGTTATGGTTCCGACGAATGGGACACCGCTGACGTGTCCTCGCAGGGCTTCAGCCGCGGCGTCGAAGGCAAGGCCCAGGGCCGTTTCGCGTGGGGCGAGTTCCCCACCGAAGAGAACGGTGCCGACGGCGCGAGCCCGCAGCACATGCCGACCCAGCGTTTCGCCGTGGTCGCCCAGCTGCGCTCCTACCAGCACAACCTGATGTTGCACCTGCGCTGCTTCGCCCCTGACGAAGCACTGCCGGTGGTGTCCTCGCTGACCGGCATCTGGCCGGGCCTGAACTGGTTCGAGCGCGAAGCGTTCGACCTGTACGGCGTGATCTTCGAAGGTCACCCGGACCTGCGCCGGATCCTGACCGACTACGGTTTCGTCGGCCATCCGTTCCGCAAGGACTTCCCGCTGATCGGCAACGTCGAAGTCCGCTACGACGAAGAAAAGAAGCGCGTGATCTACGAACCGGTCACCTCGGTGGAGCCGCGCGTCGGCGTGCCGCGCGTGATCCGCGACGACGCCCGTCTGCAGACCGCAGAAGGTGAGCGCGCGCAGGAGGCAGTGAAGTGAGCCACGTACACCAGGCCGGCGAAGCTTTCGCCAGCAACGCCGCCGAGAGCCGGCAGGAAATCCGCAACTACACCATGAACTTCGGCCCGCAGCATCCGGCCGCCCATGGTGTGCTGCGCCTGATCCTGGAAATGGACGGCGAAACCATCATGCGCGCCGACCCGCACGTCGGCCTGCTGCACCGTGGTACCGAAAAGCTGGCCGAGTCCAAGCCTTTCAACCAGTCGATCGGCTACATGGATCGCCTGGACTACGTGTCGATGATGTGCAACGAGCACGCCTACGTGCGCTCGATCGAAACCCTGATGGGGATCGAGGCGCCGGAACGCGCGCAGTACATCCGCACGATGTACGACGAAATCACCCGCATCCTGAACCACCTGATGTGGCTGGGCTCCAACGCCCTCGATCTGGGTGCGATGGCGGTCATGCTGTACGCCTTCCGTGAGCGCGAAGAGCTGATGGACTGCTACGAAGCAGTCTCCGGCGCGCGCATGCACGCGGCCTACTACCGTCCGGGCGGCGTCTACCGCGACCTGCCGGACCACATGCCGAAGTACAAGGAATCGCGCTGGCACAAGGGCAAGGCGCTGAAGCAGCTCAATGCTTCGCGTGAAGGCTCGCTGCTGGACTTCCTGGAGAACTTCACCAACGAGTTCCCGGGTCGCGTCGACGAATACGAAACCCTGCTGACCGACAACCGTATCTGGAAGCAGCGTACGGTCGGCATCGGCGTGGTCAGCCCGGAGCTGGCCCACCAGTGGGGCATGACCGGCGTGATGCTGCGCGGCTCGGGCGTTGCCTGGGATCTGCGCAAGAAGCGTCCGTACGCCAAGTACGACGCCGTCGATTTCGACATCCCGCTGGGCAAGGAAGGCGACTGCTACGACCGCTACCTGTGCCGCGTGGCGGAAATGCGTGAGTCCAACCGCATCATCAAGCAGTGCGTGGCGTGGCTGAAGGCCAACCCGGGCCCGGTGATGGTGAAGAACTTCAAGGTCGCGCCGCCCAGCCGCGAGGACATGAAGGACGACATGGAAGCGCTGATCCATCACTTCAAGCTGTTCAGCGAAGGCTACTGCGTGCCGGCCGGCGAAACCTATTCGGCGGTGGAAGCCCCGAAGGGTGAGTTCGGCTGCTACCTGGTCTCCGATGGCGCCAACAAGCCTTTCCGCGTGCACCTGCGCGCGCCGGGCTTCGCCCACCTGTCCTCGATCGATTCGATCGTGCGCGGCCACATGCTGGCCGACGTGGTGGCGATGATCGGCACCTACGATCTGGTGTTCGGCGAGGTTGACCGGTAATGACGTCTGCCAAGCCAACGCCTGCTGCAGGCAGCCGGCGCAAGCCGGCGCCGCAGTTTCTGCAATTTCACGTTATGCATTTCGCTGAGGTCGGCCGATGAAGGCGACAGGTAATTTCGAGACGGCGCGCGACGTCGACCCGATGGTGGTGTTGAGCGACAAGACGCGCGCTCACATCGATCACTGGCTGTCCAAGTTCCCGCCGGACCGCAAGCGCTCCGCCGTGCTGCAGGGCCTGCATGCGGCCCAGGAGCAGAACCAGGGCTGGCTGACCGACGAGCTGATCGCCGGCGTGGCCAAGTACCTGGATCTGCCGCCGGTGTGGGCCTACGAGGTCGCCAGCTTCTACTCGATGTTCGAGACCGAGAAGGTGGGCCGCAACAACGTGGCCATCTGCACCAACATCAGCTGCTGGCTCAATGGCGCCGAAGACATCGTGCGCCATTGCGAGAAGAAGCTGGGCATCAAGCACGGCCAGTCCACCCCGGACGGCCGCGTCTACCTCAAGCGCGAGGAAGAGTGCCTGGCAGGCTGCGGTGGTGCACCGATGATGGTCATCAACGGTCATTACCATGAGCGTCTGACCCTGGAAAAGGTCGACGAGCTGCTGGACGGGCTGGAGTAAGGGCATGGCACATCACCACGAATCCAAGGGTCCGGTCGGCCCCGCGCCGCTGCCGCACCAGGTGGTCTACACCACCCTGCATTACGACACCCCGTGGTCGTACGAAAGCTACCTGAAGACCGGTGGCTACGCCGCCCTGCGCAAGATCCTCGAAGAGAAGATCCCGCCGGAGCAGGTCATCGAGATGGTCAAGGCCTCGGGCCTGCGCGGCCGCGGTGGCGCAGGCTTCCCGACCGGCCTGAAGTGGTCCTTCATGCCCAAGGGCAACATGCAGAAGTACATCCTCTGCAACTCGGATGAATCCGAGCCGGGCACCTGCAAGGACCGCGACATCCTGCGCTACAACCCGCATTCGGTCGTGGAAGGCATGGCGATCGCCTGCTACGCCACCGGCTCGACCGTGGGCTACAACTACCTGCGCGGTGAGTTCCACCACGAGCCGTTCGAGAACTTCGAACAGGCCCTGGCCGATGCCTATGCAAACGGCTGGCTGGGCAAGAACGTGATGGGCTCGGGCGTGGACATCGACATCTACGGTGCCCTGGGCGCCGGCGCCTACATCTGCGGCGAAGAAACCGCGCTGATGGAATCGCTGGAAGGCAAGAAGGGCCAGCCGCGCTACAAGCCGCCGTTCCCGGCGAACTTTGGCCTCTACGGCAAGCCGTCGACGATCAACAACACCGAAACCTACGGTTCGGTGCCGGCGATCATCCGCAACGGTCCGGAGTGGTTCAAGGGCCTGAGCCTGACCGGCAACGGTGGCCCGAAGTGCTTCTCCGTCTCCGGCTGCGTGCAGAACGGCGGCAACTTCGAAGTGCCGCTGGGCACCACCTTCGACGACCTGCTGGAAATGGCCGGTGGCCTGCGTCCGGGCCGCACCCTGAAGGGCGCGATCCCGGGCGGCGTGTCGATGCCGGTGCTGACCGCGGCCGAGCTGAAGGGCCTGCCGATGGACTACGACACCATCCGTGCACTGGGCTCCGGCCTGGGTTCGGGCGCCGTCGTGGTGCTGGATGACAGCGTCTGCTGCGTCAAGTTCGCCTGCCGTATCAGCCAGTTCTTCCACAAGGAATCCTGCGGCCAGTGCACCCCGTGCCGTGAAGGCACCGGCTGGATGCACCGCGTGCTGGAGCGCATCGTCGCCGGCAAGGCCACGATGGAAGACCTGCACCAGCTGAAGGCGGTGGCCGGCCAGATCGAAGGCCACACCATCTGTGCGTTCGGCGAAGCGGCTGCATGGCCCATCCAGGGCTTCCTGCGCCAGTTCTGGGACGAGTTCGAGTACTACATCGTCAACGGTCATTCGATGGTTGACGGCAAGAAGGTGGAGGCAGCCGCTGCATGAGCGCGCAACCCGTAAATCCGAGCGTCCCACCCGATCACGTCACCATCGAGATCGATGGCAAGTCGCTGGTCGTGCCCAAGGGCTCGATGATCATCCAGGCCGCCGACAAGGCCGGCATCTCCATTCCGCGCTTCTGCTACCACGAGAAGCTGCCGATCGCCGCCAACTGCCGCATGTGCCTGGTGGACGTGGAGAAGTCGCCGAAGCCGGCGCCGGCCTGCGCCACCCCGGTGATGGACGGCATGAAGGTCGCCACCCGCAGTGAGAAGGCGCTCAAGTTCCAGCGTTCGGTGATGGAGTTCCTGCTCATCAACCACCCGCTGGACTGCCCGATCTGCGACCAGGGCGGCGAGTGCGAGCTGCAGGACGTTTCGCTGGGCTATGGCCGTTCGGTCAGCCGCTTCAACGAGCGCAAGCGCGTGGTGCCGGACGAGGACATGGGTCCGCTGGTCGCCACCGAGATGACCCGCTGCATCCAGTGCACCCGCTGCGTGCGCTTCACCGCCGACGTGGCAGGCACCTATGAACTGGGTGGCATGTACCGCGGCGAGAACCTGCAGATCGGTACCTACGACGGCAAGCCGCTGACCACCGAGCTGTCCGGCAACGTCGTCGACGTCTGCCCGGTCGGCGCGCTGACCAACAAGGTGTTCCAGTTCCGCGCCCGTCCGTGGGAACTGACCGCGCGCGAATCGCTGGGCTACCACGACGCCATGGGTTCGAACCTGTTCCTGCACGTGCGTCGCGGCGAAGTGCTGCGTACCGTGCCGCGCGACAACGAAGCCGTGAACGAGTGCTGGCTGTCCGATCGTGACCGCTACTCGCACCAGGGCCTGTACAGCGAAGACCGTGCGGTCAAGCCGCTGCGCAAGGTCAACGGCGAGTGGAAGGAAGTGAGCTGGGCAGAAGGCCTGGCCGCGGCCGCCGAGATCCTCAAGGCCCACCAGGGTGACCACCTGGGCGTGCTGGTGCACCCGTCGACCTCCAACGAGGAAGGCGCGCTGCTGGCCCGCCTGGCCAAGGGCCTGGGCTCGAACAACATCGACCACCGCGTCAACAACCGCGATTTCTCCGACGCTGCAACCGCCGAAGTGTTCGGCCTGCCGCTGGCCGAAATCGAAGGCGCCGACCGCATCGTCGTTCTGGGCAGCAACATCCGCCACGAACTGCCGCTGCTGCACGCCCGCCTGCGCAAGGCGCAGACCACCAAGGGCGCGAAGATCCACGTCGTCAACCCGGTGGACTTCGACTTCGCCTTCAGCATCGCCGGCAAGCAGATCGTTGCCCCGTCGAAGTTCGTCGACGCGCTGGCCAGCGAAGAACTGCGTTCGGCAGTGCAGGGCGGTACCAACACCGTGCTGATCGTCGGTGGCATCGCCGAGAACCACCCGCAGGCCGCCGCGATCCGCGCCGCTGCGCGTGATTTCGCTGCCGCCACCGGTGCCCAGCTGTGCCGCATCCCGCAGGGCGCCAATGCCGTGGGCCTGACCCGCGCCGGCGTGCTGCCGGCTGGCAAGGACGTGGCCACCATGCTGGCGCAGCCGCGCCAGGCCTACGTGGTGTACGGACTCGAGCCGGGCCTGGACTTCGCCGATGCCCCGGCCGCGCGCAAGGCGCTGGTCGGTGCCAAGGTGGTGGCCTTCAGCCAGTTCGCCTGCGTCTCCACCCGCGACGTTGCCGACGTCATCCTGCCGATCGGCGCGCTGCCGGAAATCGACGCCACCCTGACCAACCTCGATGGTCGCGAGCAGTCGGCCCGTGCCGGCGGCAAGCTGCCGGGCGAGGCCCGCGAGGGCTGGCGCGTGCTGCGCGCACTGGGCGGCGACATGGCGCTGGCCGGTTTCGACTTCACCGACCTGGCTGGCCTGCGTGCCAGCCTGGCGCCGGTGTCGGTCGCCGTGGCGGCCTCGGCCCAGCCGGCCGTTGCCGGCGAAGGCCTGGAAGTGGCTTCGACCGCTGCGATCTACCGCACCGATGCGGTGGTCCGTCGCGCGCCGGCGCTGCAGTCGCATCCGCTGAACAACGCCCCGCGCATCGTGATGAACGCTGACGATGCCGCGCGCCTGCAGCTGCAGGAAGGGCAGATGGCCAAGGTCGGCACCGATGCCGGCAAGGCCACCCTGCCGGTGGTGGTCGACGCCCGCGTCGCTGCGGGTTCGGTCTGGATTGAATCGGGCCACGGCGCGACCGCGCCGCTGGGTGCCGCTCGCGTATCGGTGGTGGCTGCATGAACGAATTGCTGTTGAACGCGGTCGACCCGCTGCACCAGTGGCTGCTTGCCCTCGGTGATATCGGCGCGCTGATCTGGATCATCCTGAAGATCCTGGTGATCGCCGTGCCGGTGATCGTCTCGGTGGCCTTCTACGTGGTCTGGGAACGCAAGCTGATCGGCTGGATGCACGTCCGCCACGGCCCGATGTACGTGGGCATGGGCATCTTCCAGGCCTTCGCCGACGTCTTCAAGCTGCTGTTCAAGGAAGTCCTGCAGCCGAGCAGCGCCAACAAGGCGATCTTCCTGCTCGCGCCGCTGATCACCCTGGCCCCGGCCTTCGCGGCCTGGTCGGTGGTGCCCTTCGACTCGCAGATCGTGCTGTCCAACGCCAACGCCGGCCTGCTGTACCTGCTGGCGATGACCTCGCTGGGCATCTACGGCATCATCCTGGCCGGTTGGGCATCCAACTCGAAGTACGCGTTCCTGGGTGCCATGCGCGCCTCGGCGCAGATGATCAGCTACGAAATCGCGATGGGCTTCGCCCTGGTCGGCGTGATGATCGCTTCGGGCAGCCTGAACCTGAGCAGCATCGTGATGGCCCAGGCCGGCAGCTCCGGCTTCTTCGACTGGTTCCTGATCCCGCTGTTCCCGCTGTTCGTCATCTACTGGGTGTCGGGCGTGGCTGAAACCAACCGCGCTCCGTTCGACGTGGTGGAAGGCGAATCGGAAATCGTCGCCGGCCACATGGTCGAATACTCCGGCGGTGCCTTCGCCCTGTTCTTCCTGGCCGAATACGCGAACATGATCCTGATCAGCTTCCTGATCTCGATCTTCTTCCTCGGCGGCTGGCTGAGCCCGATCCAGGGCTGGGCGGACTTCGGCGATGTCTCGCCGCTGGTCGACTGGATCTGGAAGGGCGGTGCACCGTGGCTGTTCGTCAAGGTGTTCTTCTTCGCCAGTGCCTACATCTGGTTCCGTGCCAGCTTCCCGCGCTTCCGCTATGACCAGATCATGCGCCTGGGCTGGAAGGTCTTCATCCCGCTGGCCATTCTGTGGATCGCGGTTACCGCCGTCATGGTGTTCTTCGGCGTGATTCAAAAGGGCGTCTAAGTGATGAACAGGATTACCCATTACTTCAAGAGCCTGCTGCTGCTCGAACTGCTGGCCGGTCTCTGGCTGACGCTGAAGTACAGCTTCAAGCCGAAGTACACGATGATGTACCCGATGGAGAAGTTCCCGCAGTCGCCGCGCTTCCGTGGCCTGCACGCCCTGCGCCGTTACCCCAACGGTGAAGAGCGCTGCATCGCCTGCAAGCTGTGCGAAGCGGTGTGCCCGGCACTGGCCATCACCATCGACTCGGCCAAGCGCGAGGACGGCACCCGCCGTACCACCCGCTACGACATCGATCTGTTCAAGTGCATCTTCTGCGGCTTCTGCGAAGAAAGCTGCCCGGTGGACTCGATCGTCGAAACCCACATCCTCGAGTACCACTTCGAGAACCGTGGCGAAAACATCGTTACCAAGCCGCAGCTGCTGGCCCTTGGCGATCGTCTCGAAAACGAGATCGCCGAGCGTCGTGCCGCCGATGCCGCTTACCGCTGAGGTCGAGAGATGGATTGGGTAAATATCGCTTTCTGGGTGTTCGCCATCGCGGCAACGGTTTCGGCCGGTGCGGTGATCAGCGTGCGCAACCCCGTTCACGCCGTGCTCTGCCTGGTGCTGACCTTCTTCTCCATCGCCTGCGTGTGGCTGCTGGTCGGTGCCGAGTTCCTCGGTGTCGCCCTGGTGTTGGTCTACGTCGGCGCGGTGATGGTGCTGTTCCTGTTCGTGGTGATGATGCTCGACATCGATCCCACGAACCTGCGTGAGGGCTGGGTGCGCTACCTGCCGGTCGGCCTGATCGTGGCCGTGGCCATGC
This sequence comes from Stenotrophomonas sp. STEN087, assembly GCF_056759115.1. Lineage (NCBI taxonomy): Bacteria > Pseudomonadati > Pseudomonadota > Gammaproteobacteria > Lysobacterales > Lysobacteraceae > Stenotrophomonas > Stenotrophomonas sp. STEN087. The sequence continues at coordinate 11,133 of NZ_JBRRCR010000089.1, forward strand.
TGGTGCAGATGCTGATCCTGATCGGGGTGAAGGGCAGGGCGGTCAACGCCTTCCCGGCGGACAACGCTGCCGCCCTGGCCGCGGACACGTCCAACATCACCTGGCTGGCCCGCAGCCTGTTCACCGAGTTCCTGCTGCCGTTCGAGTTCGCCGCCGTCATCCTGACCGTGGCCGTGGTCGCCGCCGTCATGCTGACCCTGCGTCGCCGCACCGGTGTGAAGAGCCAGAACCCGGGTGACCAGACCATGGTCAAGGCCTCGCAGCGTCTGCGCGTGGTCAAGATGGACGCCGAACAGCCGCTGGTCCACACCAACACCAAGCCGGTCGCGGGCGACGAGGAGACCCAGGCATGATCACTCTCGGCCACATCCTGGCGCTGGGCGCGGTGCTGTTCTGCATCAGCCTTGCCGGCATCTTCCTCAACCGCAAGAACATCATCGTCCTGCTGATGTCCATCGAGTTGATGCTGCTGTCGGTGAACATCAACTTCGTCGGGTTCTCGCGCCAGCTCGGCGATCCGTCGGGTCAGCTGTTCGTGTTCTTCATCCTGACCGTCGCCGCAGCCGAGGCCGCCATCGGCCTGGCGATCCTGGTGACCCTGTTCCGTACACGCCGCACTATCAATGTCGGCGAAGTCGATTCGCTGAAGGGCTGATCCACAGATGGAAATCACTCTCTCCAAGAGTCTGTTGATCGCAGTGGTGCTTGCACCGCTGTTCGGCAGCATCATCGCCGGCCTGTTCGGTCGCCAGGTCAAGCGCTTCGGCGCCCAGACCGTCACCATCCTCGGCGTGGCCATCAGCTGCGCCCTGTCGATGTACACGCTGTACCAGCTGGTCTGGGGCGGCGCACAGCCGTTCAACCAGAACCTGTACACCTTCTTCGAAGTCGGCCAGTACTCGGCCCATGTCGGCTTCATGGTCGACAAGCTGACCGCGATGATGATGGTGGTGGTGACCTTCGTGTCGCTGCTGGTCCACATCTACACCATCGGCTACATGGAAGAAGACCCGGGCTACCAGCGCTTCTTCAGCTACATCTCGCTGTTCACCTTCTCGATGCTCACCCTGGTGATGAGCAACAACTTCCTGCAGCTGTTCTTCGGCTGGGAAGCGGTGGGCCTGGTGTCGTACCTGCTGATCGGCTTCTGGTTCAAGCGCCCGACCGCGATCTTCGCCAACATGAAGGCGTTCCTGGTCAACCGCGTTGGTGACTTCGGCTTCCTGCTGGGCATCGCCGGCGTGCTGTGGGTGTTCGGCACCCTGGACTACTCGCAGGTGTTCTCGCAGGCCGGCGCCCTCGCCAGCCCCGAGATGAAGATGCAGGTCTGGGACGGCACCGTGTTCGGCATGCAGCTGCTGAGCGACCCGGTCGTCTGGTCGATCGCCACCGTCATCTGCATCTGCCTGTTCATCGGCGCCATGGGCAAGTCGGCCCAGGTCCCGCTGCACGTGTGGCTGCCGGATTCGATGGAAGGCCCGACCCCGATCTCGGCACTGATCCACGCCGCGACCATGGTGACCGCCGGTATCTTCATGGTCACCCGCATGTCGCCGCTGTTCGAGCTGTCGCAGACCGCGCTGAACTTCATCCTCTTCATCGGTGCCACCACCGCGTTCTTCACCGGCCTGATCGGCATCGTGCAGAACGACATCAAGCGCGTGGTCGCGTACTCGACGCTGTCCCAGCTCGGTTACATGACCGTGGCGCTGGGCGTGTCGGCCTACTCGGCGGCCGTGTTCCACCTGATGACCCACGCCTTCTTCAAGGCGCTGCTGTTCCTGGGTGCCGGCTCGGTCATCATCGCGATGCACCACGAGCAGGACATGCGCAAGATGGGCGGCCTGCGCAAGTACATGCCGATCACCTTCATCACCATGTGGATCGGTACCCTGGCCCTGGTCGGTACGCCGTTCTTCTCCGGCTTCTACTCGAAGGACACCATCATCGAGGCGGCCGAGATCCACGCCCACATGCAGAATACCTGGGTGGCCACCTACGGCTACTGGGCAGTGCTGGGTGGCGTGCTGGTGACCAGCTTCTACAGCTTCCGCCTGCTGTTCCTGACCTTCCATGGTCCGGAGCGCTTCCGTGACGCGCACCACGATGACCACGGCCATGACGACCATCATGCCGCCGATGCCCATCACGCCGATGCGCACCACGGCGATGCCCATGACGACCACGGCCATGGCCACGGTCCGCATGAGCCGCACGAAACCCCGTGGGTGGTGACCCTGCCGCTGATCCTGCTGGCCATCCCCTCGATCGCCATCGGCTTCTTCAGCATCGGTCCGATGCTGCACGGCACCGACTGGGCCGGCCACCACGCCCACGAGGCGATCAAGGGCCAGGCGACCACGTTCTTCACCGGCATCGTCGATTTCTACGATCCGGCCAAGAACACCGTGGCCTTCCTCGGCGAGGAGTTCCATGGTCCGGTCAAGTTCGCCCTGCACGGCATGATGCTGCCGCCGTTCTGGCTGACCCTGGCGGGCTTCCTGCTGGCCGCGCTGTTCTACCTGTGGAAGCCGGACCTGTCGGGCAAGGCCCGCAAGGCCTTCGCTCCGCTGGTCTCGGTGCTGGAAAACAAGTACGGCTTCGACAAGCTGTGGATCGACGGTTTTGCCGGTGGCAGCGTCAAGCTCGGCAAGGTCGCTCGCTGGATCGACAGCAACATCGTCGACGGCGTGGTCAATCTCTCGGCACGTGTTGTGGACGTCGCAGCCGGCGTGCTGCGTCGTACCCAATCCGGTTTCCTCTATCACTACGCCTTCGCGATGATCATCGGCCTGATTGCCCTCCTGGGCGTGCTGATGCATTACCTGCGTTGATGACCTGTACGGAATAAGAAGACGTGTCGAACTGGCCCCTACTCAGTGTCCTCATCTGGCTGCCGATCCTCGGCGGTGCCCTGATCCTTGCGATCCGTGATGCGCAGACCGCCCGCTGGGCGTCGATCGGCGTGGCGCTGCTGACCTTCGTTGCGAGTCTCTCGCTGCTCGGCGGCTACAACCCGGCTGCCGATGGCATGCAGTTCGTCGAGACCCATGCGTGGATCCCGGCGTACAAGATCGGCTACAACCTGGGCGTGGATGGCATCGCCATCGCGCTGATCCTGCTGACCACCCTGATCGGCGTGCTGGCCCTGCTGGGTGCCTGGAGCGCGATCGACAAGCGCGTGAACCAGTACGTGGCGGCCTTCCTGATCCTGGAAGGCGTCACCGTCGGCATCTTCTCGGCCACGGACGCGATGCTGTTCTACGTGTTCTTCGAGGCGATGCTGATCCCGATGTTCCTCATCATCGGTGTCTGGGGCGGCCCGCGCCGCATCTACGCCGCGATGAAGTTCTTCCTGTACACCTTCCTCGGCTCGGTGCTGATGCTGGTGGCGCTGATCTACCTGTACATGAAGGGTGGCAGCTTCCAGCTGGCCGACCTGTATGCACTGCCGCTGAGCGCCAAGGAACAGACCTGGATCTTCTTCGCCTTCCTGATCGCCTTCGCGGTCAAGGTGCCGATGTTCCCGGTGCACACCTGGCTGCCGGACGCCCACGTGGAAGCGCCGACCGCCGGTTCGGTGATCCTGGCCGCCATCGCCCTGAAGATCGGTGGCTACGGCTTCCTGCGCTTCAACCTGCCGATCGTTCCGGATGCGTCCAACGAATGGGCCTGGCTGGTGATCGCCCTGTCGCTGATCGCGGTGATCTACGTCGGCCTGGTCGCCCTGGTGCAGGACGACATGAAGAAGCTGATCGCCTATTCGTCGATCGCGCACATGGGCTTCGTCACCCTGGGTACCTTCATCGCCCTGTGGCTGGTACGTGAAGCCGGCAACGCCGATGCAGCCCGCCTGGGCCTGCAGGGCGCCATGGTGCAGATGGTCTCGCACGGCTTCGTGTCCGGTGCGATGTTCTCCTGCGTCGGCGTGCTGTACGACCGCATGCACAGCCGCCGCATCGCCGATTACGGCGGCGTGGTCAACGTGATGCCGTGGTTCGCCACCTTCGCCATGCTGTTCTTCATGGCCAATGCCGGCCTGCCGGGCACCAGTGGTTTCGCCGGTGAATTCATGGTCATCCTGGCTGCGTTCCAGCGCAATCCGTGGATCGCCCTGGGCGCCGCCACCACCCTGATCATCGGTGCGGCTTACACCCTGTGGCTGTACAAGCGCATCTTCTTCGGCGAAGTGGCCAACAGCCACGTGGCCGAACTGAAGGACATCAACGGCCGCGAATGGGCGCTGCTGAGCGTGTTCGCCATCGGCGTGCTGGCGCTGGGCATCTACCCCAAGCCGCTGACCGACCTGATGGAGCCCTCGATCGCGAAGCTGGCGATGCAGATCGCATCCAGCAAGCTGCTGTAATTCCAGGATTTGATGATGACCACCTCGCCGCTGCTGCCATTGACCGCCGCTGACCTGCCACCGCTCGCTCCCGAGCTGGTGCTGATCGGCAGCGCCTTCGCCCTTATGATCCTCGACCTGTTCGTCAGCAACCGGAACAAGATCGTCACCCACCTGTTCTCGGTCGCTGCACTGGCCGTGGTGCTGTTCATGCTCGCCACCGGCGTGGGCGGGCAGGGTGAGGTCTTCCACGGCATGTTCGTGCGCGATACCGCCGCGGACGTGATGAAGACCGGGATCGTGCTGCTCAGCGGCCTGACCCTGGTCTACGGCTGGCGCTACCTGCGCGACCGCAACCTGTTCCAGGGCGAGATCCCGGTGCTGATCCTGTTCGGCACCGCCGGCATGATGATCCTGGTCTCGGCCGGCAGCCTGCTGATGGTCTACCTGGGCCTGGAACTGCTGGCCCTGTGCTCGTACGCACTGGTCGCCAGCAACCGCGACAGCGGCCTGGCCTCGGAAGCGGCGATGAAGTACATCGTCCTCGGTTCGCTGGCCTCGGGCCTGCTGCTGTACGGCATGTCGCTGATCTACGGCGCCACCGGCAGCCTGCACCTGGATGCCATCCAGGCCGCCATCCCGCATTCGGATGAGCGCGTGCTGCTGATCACCGGTGCGGTCTTCATGATCGCCGGCGTGGCCTTCAAGCTGGGTGCCGCTCCGTTCCACATGTGGCTGCCCGACGTGTACCAGGGTGCCCCGGCGCCGATCGCGCTGTTCATCAGCTCGGCACCGAAGCTGGCCGCCTTCGGCATGGCCTACCGCCTGCTGGAGATGGGCGTGGGCCCGCTGTCGACCGAACTGCAGCTGCTGATCGCCGGCCTGGCCGCCGTGTCGCTGGTCATCGGCAACCTGATGGCCATCGCGCAGAGCAACCTCAAGCGCATGCTGGCGTTCTCCACCGTGTCGCACATCGGCTTCCTGCTGATGGGCATCGCCGGTGGCGGCGCTCAGGGCTATGCCGCCGCGCTGTTCTACGCACTGGCCTACGCCATCATGTCCACCGCCGCCTTCGGTGCGATCATCGCCCTGTCGCGCGCCGGCTTTGAAGCCGAGAACATCGAGGACTTCAAGGGCCTGAACGCCCGCAACCCGTGGATGGCCGGCCTGGTGCTGTGCATCATGGCGTCGCTGGCCGGCATCCCGCCGTTCTTGGGCTTCTGGACCAAACTGGCCGTGCTCGGCGCTGCCGTCAACGGCGGCCTGCTGTGGCTGGCCATCCTCGGCGTCCTGTGTGCCGTGGTCGGCTGCTTCTACTACCTGCGCGTCATCAAGGTCATGTACTTCGATGAGCCGGTCGGCGAGGCCATGCCGCGCAACAACGACCGCGTGCTGGGCGTGGTGCTGGGCGTGAATGCCCTGGCGCTGCTGGCCCTGGGCCTGGCCTGGAACCCGATCATGGTCTGGTGCCAGCAGGCATTTGCGCATCTTGCATAAAAGTTGACACAAAGCTGCGCGATTCGTGTAATATGCGCAGCCTGAGTTGTCACTGCAGCGGTTCAGCCAGAACATCGTTGCGGTAGCCCTCCTCGAAAGAGCGGGGCAGCAGTTCAAACACTTCCGGTGCGGGGTGGAGCAGTCTGGCAGCTCGTCGGGCTCATAACCCGAAGGTCGCAGGTTCAAATCCTGCCCCCGCTACCAAACTTCAGATCGGCGCCAACCGGTTTGATGAATGAGGGAAAGCTTGCATGTTTTGAAGTTATCACTCATAATTCCGCTTCTGATGCGGGGTGGAGCAGTCTGGCAGCTCGTCGGGCTCATAACCCGAAGGTCGCAGGTTCAAATCCTGCCCCCGCTACCAAGTAAAGAGATCGCCTTCGAAGCCCCGCTTCGGAGGCGTTTTTCTTTGGGCGTACGCTGGATCCGCGCGGGGGGGGGGGCCCGGCGACCCACCCCGCGGGGGAGCGGGCGGCG
>NZ_JBRRCR010000090.1:0-16739 GCF_056759115.1 Stenotrophomonas sp. STEN087
CCCCCCCCCCCCCGCGTCCCCGGGGGGGGGTCCGGGCTCCGAGAACATCGGGGGCTCGAGCGCTCCCCACCCCGCGCCGCCCCCCACCCTCGACAGTTTCCCGGTGGCGGATGGACGTGCTTCGTGGCGTCGCGCTTGCTCGACTGGTTTCAGAAGCGGTGGGTCGAACGGAAACAAGAAGGGGTGGGGGGCCGGTTTTTGTGGGTCAAACGCCCCCCCCCCCCCCCCCCCCCCCCCCCGGCCCACCTCGCAAGGCCAGTCGACTAACAGTCGACTCGACCGGCCAGCCACGAGGGGCTGCGCCGTTGGCTGGAAACTCAGTACCGCTTGATCCCCGGCACCGTGCACCCTTCAATCTGCGCATGCGCCGACACCGCATTCTCCTTCTCGCCCCGCGCCAGGCGCGACTGCTCGATCGTCGCCCAGTGCCGGCGGCACAGCGGCCCCGTCTTCGAACCCAGGTCCACCGCCTTGCGCGCGAACGTCTCCGCCTCGGCCCACTGCCCCTGCAGCAGCGCGATCTCCGCGCGTTCCTGCAGCACCGCCGGGTCGCCCGCCACGATCTGCAGCGCCTGGTCCAGGCTGCCAGCGGCCGCGGCCAGGTCATTGCCCTGGCGCTGGGCCAGCGCGGTCTGGCGCAGGTCTTCCACCTGCGAATCACGCAGCGGCTGCACCGACAGTTCCTTGTCGTCCGGGCCAGCGGCGGCTTCCACGTTGGCCAGGCGCTGTGCCGGCGTGGTGGTGTCCACCGGCTTGGCTGCCGGCGGCGGGCTGCTCACGCAGGCGGCCAGGGCCAGGCTCAGGCCGGTCACGGCCAGCAGCGGATACAGGGATCGAAGAGTCATCGGCATCACCGGCTGGGAGGAGGAGTGGCGGCAGCGGGCGCTGCGGCAGGTTCGGCGGCAGGGGGTTCCTGCTTGCGGTCCAGGCCGAACCAGCTGCGCCAGCCACCGCCTTCGCTTTCACCGCCCTGCTCGTCCGGCAACGCGGCCGGGGCGCAGGGGGCGTAGGCCGGCGCGTAGCCGACCACGAACGGGAAGCGGCGTGCGCCGGGACAGCCTTCATCGGTGCTGTTGGTACCGGTGGCGGCCACCGACTGCCAGTCCAGGCCCTTGTTGCTGACCTTCAGCGGCGCACTCGGCAGGCGCTGGAAGATGCCCGACCACACCCGCATCGCACCGGTGGCGCCGTAGAGGCCAGCCTGTTCGTTCTGGTCGTTGCCCATCCAGATCACCGCCAGGTGGTCGCCGGTGTAACCGGCATACCAGCTGTCGCGGCCATCGTTGGTGGTGCCGGTCTTGCCAGCCGGCTGCAGGCGGCCCAGGCCATCGGCGTTCAGGCGCTGCGCGGTGCCGCTGGCGACCACCTGCTGCAGGCCGATGCTGATAAGGTTGGCGGCAATCGAATCGCCTTCCTGGGCCGGGGCCGGGGTCTTGTCGTAGCGCTTGAGCAGCTTGCCCTGCGGGTCGAGCACGCCGCGCACCGCATGCAGCGGCTGGATCTCGCCACCGGAGGCCAGGAACTGGTACAGCTGGGCCATCGCGTACGGGCTCTGGTCGGTCGAGCCGAGGATCACCGCCGGGTTCGCCTCGGCCTTGATGCCGGCCAGCACGTGGATCAGCTGGGTCACCCGCTCCGGACCGACCTGCATGCCCATGCGCACGGTGGCCTGGTTGTAGGAGTGGGCGAGCGCGTCGATCAGCCGCACCGTACCGTGGCTTCGGTTGTCCGCGTTGCCGGGGCTCCAGTTGCGGCCGCGGCCGAGCTGCACCGTCACCGGTGAATCATCCACCCAGCTGGCCAGCGAATAACGGTCGGGCTGGGCCAGGGCCAGCAGGTACACGAAGGGCTTCAGCAGCGAACCGACCGGGCGCTGTGCCTCGATGGCACGGTTGAAGCCGACCTCGGAGACTTCGCGGCTGCCGATCACCGCCACCACGTCGCCGTTGTGCACGTCGGTCATCACCATGCCCGCCTGCAGCTCGGGGCGACGCTTGCTCTCCAGCGACTTGATGGTGCGGGTGACCGCGCCTTCGGCGTAGGCCTGCGCGGACGGCGACATGCCGCTCATCACGCTCAGCCCGGCGCCCTGCAGGGCCGATTCGGGGTAGTCATGGCCAAGCTGACGACGCACCAGGTCGACATAGGCGGGGAAGCGGTTGGCCGCCACCAGGCCCGGGCTCTTGGGCACGCCCAGCGGCGCCTTCAGCGCGCGCTGGTACTCGGCGTCGTCGATCAGGGTTGCTTCGTGCAGCTTGCCCAGCACGAAGTTGCGGCGGTCGGTCGCGCGCTCCGGGTTGCGCCGCGGGTCGTAGTAGGACGGGCCCTTGACCAGGCCGATCAGCAGCGCGATGTGCTCGGTGTCCAGCGAAGACAGGTCGCGACCGAACCAGAACTCGGCGCCGGAGGACATGCCGTGGATCGCCTGGCTGCCGCGCTGGCCGAGGTACACCTGGTTGAGGTAGGCCTCGAAAATGGTGCGCTTGTCGTAGCGCGCTTCCATGATCAGCGCGTACAGCACTTCATTGAACTTGCGGGTGAGGGTCTGTTCCTTGCCGATGCCGAGCAGGCCGCTGCGGGCCAGCTGCTGGGTCAGCGTGGACGCGCCCTGGCGGCTCTGGCCACCGGAACGGATGGTCACCCACACCGCGCGCGCGATGCCGGACAGGTCGATGCCGTGGTGGCGGTTGAAGTCCTTGTCCTCCACCGCCTGCAGGCCGGTCACCAGCAGGTCCGGCGCTTCGTTCATGCGGATCAGGCGGCGCTCTTCCTGCTTCTGCCCGTACAGCGTGGCGATGCGCGCCGGATCCAGGCGGGCGGCCTTCAGTGCCTTGCGCGAATCGGGATCACGCAGCGACGCGATGCTGCCGCCGGACAGCGACAGTTCCACGCGCCTGGCAGCGACGTGGCCATCGACATCGTTGTAGCCGCGGCTGGAAATGGTGAATCGCCCGCCCTGCACCGCATAGGTGGCCGGGTCCTTGCCCTGGCCATCATCGCGGTAGGCCGAGGCGGCCAGTTCGGTCTTCAGCGTGGCCGCGTCCATGGCCTTGCCTGGCACCAGCACCAGCGGGCGCGCGTAGACACGCGTCGGAATCTGCCAGCGCAGTTCGCCAAAACGCTGGGTGACCTGTTGGTTCAGGTACAGCGTATAGGGAATGAGGAAACCCAGTCCCAACGCGACTGCCGCCATGGTCCAGGTGATCAACCGGCGGCGCCACAGGGGACCGGAGTCCTGCTGGTCGTCGTCGTCGAAATCATCGATGTCGTCGGAATCGTAGCGTCGGGGCACGGGAATGCGAGAATGTAGGGTCAGGCGAGTCTACCCCAGCCACCGTGGCTGGCGGATTCCCCCGTGTTCCCCCGCTTAAGCTGGAGTTGCAACCGGATGGCGATGTCTTTGGCCGAAATCCGCTACCTGATCAATCGCCTGACGGGCCTGGCCCGGCGCAGCCTGGCCAGCCTGCGGACCCGCGGCTGGCGGGCCACCTGGCAGCGCATCCGGGTGCACAGCCAGCGCGCCGTGCCGGCCCCGCGTGCCCCGCTGTACCTGCCGGCCACACAGGCGTTCGCGCCGTTCAGCGTGCCTTTCAGCGAATCGCCCGTGGTGAGCATCATCATCCCGGTCTACAACCACGCCGATCACACCCTGGCCTGCCTGCGGGCGCTGGCCGCGCATCCGCCGGCGGCCGCCTGCGAGATCCTGGTGGTCGACGACGGCAGCAGCGACGCCACCGTGCAGTGGATGCCGCAGATCGCCGGCCTGCGTTACGAGGTGCGTGAGCGCAACGGCGGTTTCATCGACGCCTGCAATGACGGCGTGGAGCGCGCGCGCGGCCAGTACGTGGTGCTGCTGAACAACGATACGGTGCCGCAGCCGGGCTGGCTGGACGCCCTGCTGGACACCTTCACTGCGGTGCCGGAGGCCGGCCTGGTCGGCAGCCAGCTGCTCTATCCCGATGGCCGCCTGCAGGAATCGGGCGGGGTGATCTTCGCCGACGGCAGTGGCTGGAGCTATGGCCGCTTCGAGGCTGCCGACGACCCGCGCTATGCCAGCCTGCGCGACGTGGACTACTGCTCGGGTGCGGCGCTGATGTTGCCGCGAGGGCTTTGGCAGCAGCTCGGCGGCTTCGATACCCGCTACCGGCCGGCCTACTACGAAGACACCGACCTGGCCTTCAGCGTGCGGGCGCTGGGCCGCCGCGTGCTGGTGCAGCCGGCCAGCCGGGTCATCCACGATGAAGGCACCAGCAACGGCACCGATACCGGCAGCGGGGTGAAGGCCTACCAGATGCGCAACCAGGGCATCTTTGCTGCCAAGTGGGCCACCGAACTGGCGCGCCACCCGGCCGTGGGCGAAGTGCCCTCGCCCGCCCTGCTGTACCGCGGCCGCCGCCAGGTGCTGATCCTGGACGAGGAAGTGCCGCGCCCGGAGCGCGATTCGGCCTCGCTGCGCCAGGTCAACCTGATCCGCCTGCTGCTGCAGGCCGGGGCCCACGCGGTGTTCGTGCCGACCCGGCGCGAGCACGGCGGCGCGGCCACCGAAGCCCTGCAGCGGATGGGCGTGGAAGTCTGGTACGCACCGTTCATCGAGGGCGTGGCCGGCTGGCTGCGCAGCCACGGTGCACGCTTCGACGTGGCCCTGCTGGTACGCCACCACGTGGCCAACGAATGCCTGCCCCTGCTCAAGCGCTACGCGCCGCAGGCACGCACCGTGTTCGACACGGTGGACCTGCACTACCTGCGCGAGCGTCGCGGCGCCGAAGTGGCCGGTGATGCCGGCCTGCTGCGTGCGGCCGAACGCACCCGCAGCAGCGAACTGGCGGTGATGGAGCAGTGCGATGTCACCGTGCTGGTCAGTGCCGCCGAGCGCGAACAGCTGCAGGCCGATGCACCGCGCGTACGGGTGGAACTGATCTCCAACCTGCATGAAGTGGCCGGCGCGGGCGCGCCGTATGCACAGCGCCACGATCTGGTATTCGTCGGTGGTTTCCGCCACCCGCCGAACCTGGATGCGATGGAATGGTTCATCGGCGAGGTCTTCGCCGGCATCCGCGCGCAGCTGCCGCAGGTGCGCCTGCACTGCATCGGCGCGGCCGCGCCGGACAGCCTGCTGGCGCTGGCCGCCGGCCAGCCCGGGGTGGAGATGCACGGCTTCGTCGAGGACATCGTGCCGTACATGGACGGTGCGCGCATCGCCATTGCCCCGCTGCGCTTCGGCGCCGGGGTGAAGGGCAAGATCAACCTGAGCATGGCCCATGGCCAGCCGGTGGTCGGCACCACGTGCGCGGTGGAAGGCATGCACCTGCAGCCGGGCCAGGACGTGCTGGTGGCCGATGACGCCGCCACGTTCGCGGCCGAGGTCGTGCGCCTCTACCAGGACCCGCAGCTGTGGCAGCAGCTGTCCGATGCGGGCCTGGCCAACGTCGCCCAGCACTTCTCGCTGGATGCGGCGCGGGCCACCGTGCAGCGGGTGTTCTTCGACTAATCCAGCCGCCCGCCGGCCTGCCGCAGGCGCTGCTCGAACGCAGCCAGCTCCGGCAGGTCCGGCTGCAGCTGGCGCACCTGGTCGACGGCGGCCGCGGCGAAGGCCACGTCGCCGCGGCCCAACCGCTCGCTGCCGATGGCCAGCCAGCGCTGTGCCAGCCGCACCCGTGCCGACGGCAGGCCCGCCGCGGTCGGCGCCAGGGTCTGCCAGGCCTGCAGGCAGGCGCCCGCGGCCTGCACCCGGTTCTGCCGCAGGTTGTCATCGAAACACTGCCGGCTGGCCGGCAGCAGGCGCGCCGCAGCCGCCCTCACCCGTGCATCGCGCGGCGCCAGCGCCTGTGCCTCACGCAGCGCGTCGAACGCGCTGTGCCCGGGCGGGCTGATCCAGCGTCCTTCGCGCTCGGCGCGATCGATCTGGCGCAGGTGATCACGCAGTTTCCGCTCGCGCTGGGCCGTGCTCAATACCGGCTGCTGCTGTGCCTGCCGCGCGTGCTGGGCGCGCTGGATGCGTTGCGCAGCCTGCTGCAATGCCGCCTGCGATGCGCCGAGTGCAGCGGCACGCGCACGGTCGGTCTCGGCCGCTTCGAACTGGAAATCGGCGGCTTGGCGCTGGCTGCGTGCCAGCAGCGCCTGCGCCGTCTGTTCGCGGCCGCGCAATGCATTGGGATCATCGGGCGCCACTGCCAGCACGGCGTCGAAGGCGTTGGCCGCGGCGTCCAGCGTCTGCTGCTGCAGCGCACGCTGGCCCTGCCGCAGGCGCTGGTCGACCGCGCGCGCCAGCGCTTCCTGGCTGGCCGGCAGATCGCTGTGACCGGCATCGAACTGGCGTGCACGCTGCAGCAGGGTTGCAGTCTGCGCCAGCTCGCCGCGTGCAGCCAGCGCGCGTGCGCGCTGCAGCAGGTCGCTCAGGGCATCCTCGCGCCCTTCCAGCGCCGGCAGGTTGTCCGGCTGCAGGGCCAGGATGCGCTGGAACAGCGGCAGCGCACTGCTGTCGCCCTCATCCAGGCGGCCGGCCGCGAAGGCATTGCGCGCCTGCGCCAGCAATGCGCCGATCCCCGCGCCCGCACTGCGCCGTGCCTGCAGCTGCCGCGCGACGGCATCGGCCTGGCCCTGCGGCACCTGCAGTTCGCGGGCCAGCGCGAGCGCCTGCGCGCTTCCGTCGAGATCATCGGCCTGCAGCCGCTCATGCGCCTGCCGCAGCGCCGCCACGCCGGTGCTTGCCAGCCCCTGTCGCGCCTGCAGGCGATCATTGTCGAGGGCCAGCGCGGCCTGGTAGCGTTCGCGGGCACCGCTGCCATCGGCCGCGGTCAGCCGCCCCGCGGCCAGCGCGCGATCGCCCTCGGCCAGCAGCTGTTCAATCTGCGGTTCGTCCCAGAACCAGTCGGCCAGCGGCTTGCGCAGCAGCACCAGCGCCACGAACACCACCACCGCCGCCAGCAGTGTCCAGCGCCAGACCCGGCGTGCGTGGCGTGCCTGCAGCCACCACCAGCGGCCCTCGCGGCGAACGCGGTCCAGCGCGGGGTGGTCGGCGCCGTGGCGGCGATGCGGGGGCTCGCGTTCCATGCGTGCAGGGTAGCCGGGGCAGCGTGAAGCTCAGCCCAGACGACGCGCCTCGCTCACGCCCGGCAGTGCATCCAGCTTGCCCAGCAGGTTCGACAGCTGGCCGTAATCGCTCACCTTCAGGCGCAGGCGCAGGTGCGCGCGGCCGCTGTTGCGCACGTTGCCACTGTGGATATCGAGCACGTACGCGTCTTCCTGTGCGATCAGGTTGGTGATGTCCTTCAGCAGCCAGCGGCGGTCGACCGCGTCGACCACCACGTCCACTTCGTAACCGTTGCCGGCCTGGCCCCATTCCACCGGCAGGATGCGCTGCGGGCTGGCGGCGGACAGGCGCGCCAGCGACGCGCAGTCTGCACGATGCACAGTGACACCCCGGCTGCGGGTCAGGTAACCGACGATGGGCTCGCCGGCCACCGGCTGACAGCAGCGCGCCAGCTGCACCAGCAGGTTGCCGACGCCCTGCACGGTGAATTTGGATTTGCCCAGGTTCTCGCGGCGCGCGGTCGGCCGCGGCAGGGTCGGCGCGGGCGCCGGCTGGCTCGCCGAACGCTCGGCTTCCAGCAGCGCACGACTGACCTGGTTGGGCCCGGTATCGCCCAGCGCCACCTGGATGTACAGGTCGTCGACGCTGTCGGCATGGAATTTCTTCGCGGCCGCGGCCAGGTCCGAATGCTGCAGGCCCAGCCGCTTCAGTTCGCGCTCCAGCAGCTCGCGGCCGGCCTGCACGTTGCGCGCGCGGTCCAGCTTGTGGAACCAGCTGCGCACCTTTTCGCGCGAACGGTTGCTGGCCAGGAAGCCCAGCGCCGGCATCAGCCAGTCGCGGCGCGGGTCGGCCTCCTTGCCGGTCAGGATCTCCACCCGGTCGCCGCTGCGCAGCCGGTAGGTGAGCGGCACGATGCGGCCGTTGACCTTGGCGCCACGGCAGCGGTGGCCGACCATGGTGTGCACCTGGTAGGCGAAATCGAGCGGGGTGGCGCCCTGCGGCAGGTCCAGCACCTCGTCCTTCGGGCTCAGTGCGTAGACCCGGTCTTCGGTCAGCTCGGCATCGAGCGCGCCGGCCAGTTCGTTGCCCTGCCCGTCCTGCGCCTGCTCCAGCAGCTGGCGCATCCAGGTGATCTTGCGATCGAAGGCCTTCTCGGCGCCCTTGCTGCCTTCCTTGTACTTCCAGTGCGCGGCCACGCCCAGCTCGGCCTGCGCATGCATGTCGTGGGTACGGATCTGCACTTCGATGGTGCGCCCTTCCGGGCCGACCACGGCGGTGTGCAGCGAACGGTAATCGTTGGCCTTGGGGCGGGCGATGTAATCGTCGAACTCACTGGGCACCGGCGCCCACAGCGCATGCACCACGCCCAGCGCGGCGTAGCAGGCGGCCACGTCGTCGACCATCACCCGCACCGCACGGATGTCATACAGCTGGTCGAAGGCCAGCCGCTTCTTCTGCATCTTCCGCCAGATGCTGTAGATGTGCTTCGGCCGCCCGCTCACTTCGGCATGGATGCCCTGTGCGGCCAGCTCGCGCGACAGCGTCTTCTTGACGTGCTCGACGTAGCGCTCGCGGGCGATGCGCGTCTCGTCCACCTCGCGTGCGATGCGGCGGTAGGTGTCCGGCTCCAGGTGGCGGAACGCCAGGTCTTCCAGTTCCCACTTCAACTGCCAGATGCCCAGGCGGTTGGCCAGCGGGGCATGGATGTCACGGGTCAGCTGGGCCAGTGCGCGACGCTGCTCTTCGTCGAGCTTGTCGGCTGCACGCATGCGTGCCAGCTGGCGGGCCAGCAGGATCGGCACCACCCGCAGGTCGTGGATGATGGCCAGCAGCAGGCGGCGCAGGCCTTCGCTGTTGCGCCCCGCCTCGCGGCCAGCATGCAGCGCCCAGACCGGGTCGGCAGCGTCCTGGCCGTCGAGCAGGCCGATCACCGCCGTCTTGTGGCCGCCCATCGGCAATGTGTCCAGGTGCGCGCGCAGGCCCGGCAGGTCGAACAGCAGCGCAGCAAGCACCGCGCCTTCGTCGGCCGACAGCAGGGCCAGCGCATCCAGCGTATCGGCCAGCACCGACCAGCTGCTGCCGCGCATCTCGTGCGAGGTATCGGCAGCTTCCCACAGCTGCAGCAGGGCTTCGCGCAGCGGCGCGGGCAGCACCGCCGCCGCAGGGCGGTTCAACAAGGCTTCCAGGCCGGGGACAGACGCGCGGTTCACAGCAGTCGGACATCAAAGACAGAGGGCTCTACGGTAACGCTCCGCCCGTTCAGGAACAATCGCCAAGGCCACCATCGGCGCTCATGTGTTCATGCCGGCACCTGACGGTGGCGGCAGGCGCGGCACCTGCTTCCTGACTGGATGGTTCAGGGAACCACATCGGGTTTACAAACGGCGCGGCATGGTCGAGGCCGCTGCGGTGGTGTTCCGCAGCATGCCTGCGGGGAGTGCCGATGTCGTGGATGGAAAACGTTTCACTCGTCACGCTGCTGTTCAATTTCGCCTTCTTCTATCCGGTGGTGATGGCCTTCTTCTGGATGGTCGGCGGCATCTACTACTACCTGCGCCGCGAACGCGGTGCGCCGCGCCCTGACGCGCCGCCGCCACTGCGCAGCCAGCCGCCGGTCAGCGTACTGGTGCCCTGTTTCAACGAAGCCACCCACATCGCCGACACGATCCACGCGATCGCCGCGCAGGTGTATCCACGGCTGGAAATCATCGCCATCAACGATGGCAGCAGCGACGCCAGCGGTACGGTGCTGGAGGGCCTGCTGCCGCAGTACCCGAACCTGCGCGTGGTGCACCTGGAAGAAAACCAGGGCAAGGCCAACGCACTGCGCATCGGCGCACTGGCGGCGCGCTCGGAATACCTGGTCTGCGTCGATGCCGATGTGCTGCTGGACCCGCATGCCACGCGCTGGATGGTCGGCCACCTGGTCGACGGCCGACGCGTGGGCGCGGTCACCGGCAACCCGCGCGTGCGCAACCGCACCACCCTGCTGGCACGCATGCAGGTGGGCGAGTTCTCCGCCATCATCGGCCTGATCAAGCGCGCCCAGCGCGGGTATGGCCGGTTGTTCACCCTGTCCGGCGCCATCTGCGCGTTCCGCCGCACTGCGCTGCACCGGGTCGGCTTCTGGAACGACCGCATGGTCACCGAGGACATCGACATCTCCTGGCGCCTGCAGCTGGATGGCTGGGATATCCGCTACGAACCCAATGCGCTGAGCTGGGTGCTGATGCCCGAGACCCTGCGCGGGCTGTGGCGGCAGCGCCTGCGCTGGGCCCGCGGCGGCGTGGAAGTGCTGCTGCAGCACGGCCGCAAGGTGCTGTCCTGGCGCCGGCGGCGGATGTGGGGCGTACTGCTGGAATATGCGCTGAGCCTGGCGTGGGCCTACACCATGCTGGTCATCGTGCTGCTGTGGCTGCTGGGCAAGGTGATGCCGCTGCCGCGCGCCCTGTACGTGGATACCCTGCTGCCGCGCTGGCATGGCGTGATGCTGGCCCTGTTGTGCCTGCTGCAGTTCGGTACCAGCCTGCTGATCGAACGCCGCTACGAACGCGGCCTGGCGCGCCAGTTCTACTGGGTCATCTGGTACCCGCTCGCCTTCTGGACCATCGGCATGGCCGCCGCGGTTGTGGCCCTGCCGCGCACCCTGCTTTCCTGGCGGCAACAACGCCGCGCACGCTGGATCAGCCCGGACCGAGGGGTTTCATGACGCCACGACCTGTCATCGTCCGTCCCGAGCGCCTGGGACGGCAGAAACGTTTCCTGCAGCGCGCAGCCACCCTGCTGGCCTGGTCGGCCTACGCCTGGCTGTGGGTGCCGCTGGTCACGCTAGTTGCCTGGGTGGTCGGCATCCACGCCGGCTGGGAACGCCTGTACCTGCAGCGCAATGCGGTCGACCCCTTCATCCTGGCCTCACTGCCGATCATCGCCCTGCTGTGCGGGCTGCTGCTGATCGGCTGGGCCGAGTACAACCGCGCCCGGTTTGCCGATGCCGACCGCCGCCTGCGTCGTTCGGACGTGGCGGATGCCGCGGTGCAGGTCCGGCTGCAGGCGCCGCCGCAGGTGATGCACACCCTGCGCCGGCACCGGGTGGTGACCGTGCGCATGGATGAGCAGGCCCGGCCGGTCAGCGCCTGGCGGTCGCAGCGCACGCCCTAGGGCAGGTGCCGCGTCGCCTGCGCTGCTCTACACTCGGGCCACATCCAGGAGAAACGCCATGCCCCTGCGTCTGCTGCGCCCGCTGTGTGTCGCCCTCGTTCTGTGCACCGTTGCGTTGCCGGCCCTGGCCCAGCGCGTTGTCGATGGCGATCTGCAGCAGCAGATGAGCCCGCAGGAGTTCAAGGCCGCCGGACTGGACAAACTCAGCGCCACCGAACTGGCCACGCTCAACCGCTGGCTGCAGGGCAAGGTCGAAGCAGCCACCACCGAAGCCGTGGCCGCCGTGCGCGAAGAAGCGCGCGAGGAAGGCCGCCAGGAAGTGATCGTCAAGAACCGCGGCTTCTTCGATTTCGGCAGCAAGGAGCCGATCACCGGCGTGCTGGAGGGCGAGTTCCGCGGCTTCGGCAAGGGCCGCATCTATACCCTGGACAATGGCCAGACCTGGGAACAGACCGATGCCACCACCCTGGCCGGCGTCCGCAAGACGTCGCCGAAGGTCAGCATGAACCCCGGTCTGCTGGGCGTCTGGTACATGAAGGTGGAAGGCGTGAACACCCAGGCGAAGGTCCGCCGCACCAAATAACGTTTCGACCCACCCGATGACGCCGGGCATCGCCCGGCGCCATCGCGTTACAGCTGGCGCAGCGCGGTCACCCGCTGTGCCAGTTTCTTCGCCGAGATGCCGGTGCGCGCACCCAGCTCCTGTGCGAACAGCGAGACCCGCAGTTCCTCCAGGTCCCAACGCAGCGCCTGCCACTGCGGACGCTCGCGCAGGCCCTGCGCATCTCCTTCGCGCAGCGCATCCAGGAACGGCGTCAGTTCCAGCATGCGCGCCTGGTCGCGCGGCGGATCGCGCTTGGCGCGTTCGGTACGCAGGATCATCGCCTTCAGGTAGCGCGGATACTGCGCCAGCGCATCGGCCGGCGTATCGCGCAGGAACCCCGGGTGGATCAGGCCGACCAGCTGCGCTTCCATGTCATCCAGGTTGCCGCGCGCCCAGCCCATCAGCGGCGCTTCCAGCAGCGGCTTCAGTTCGGCCACCAGCGCCAGAATGGTCTCGGCCAGCTTCAACCGCGACATCGCCTCGCCGAACAGCGCCTTGGCCGCATGGTCGCGACGCTGCTCGAAGGCCGCTGCATCGCGGATGTCTTCCAGGCCTTCGGCCAGCACCGCGTTCATCGCCGCATCGACCAGATCGCCACGCAGGCGTTCCTGCGATTCGATGGCCGCGTACAGCAGGCCGGTCTTGGGGGCCACCGGCAGCTGCTTGCGTGCCTGCTTCACCTTCTCCGCGAGGGCGATCTCCAGCAAGCGGCGCACGCCCAGCGGATGGGCCTCCTGCGCCTGCTGGCGGTCGGCGAAGATGCGCAGCGCCACGCTGTCACCCTCGTCCAGCAGCGCCGGGTACGCGGGCACGCCGGCTTCGCCGGGCACCTGCAGCGGAATCGGCGTCGCCGGGAACGTACGCAGCCCGTCGGCCGCCATTTCGCGACCGGCACGCGCAGCGAAGGCATCGCCGGCACGGCCACCGAACTTCGCACGCAGCGCATCGAGGTCACGCGAGGTCGCCAGCACCTTGCCTTGCTCGTCGCGCAGGCGCAGGTTCATGTGCAGGTGCGGTTCGATCGAACCCGGCTCGAAATCGAGCGCCGTCACCGTTGCACCGGTCGCGCGTGACAGGAAGCGCGCCAGCTCACCGGTGATGGCATCGGCGCTGGGCTGCGGGAACGCCTCGAAGAAGGCGCGGCCGAAGTCCGGTGCCGGCACGTAGTTGCGGCGCATCGCCTTGGGCAGGCTGCGGATCAGCGCCGAAGCCTTGTCGGCCACGAAGCCCGGCGCCAGCCAGCCCAGCTGCACCGGGTCCAATGCGTTCAGCAGGTGCAGCGGCACGTCCAGGGTCACGCCGTCATCGTCGGCACCCGGCTCGAAGCGGTAGTGCAGCGGCAGCCGCGCCTGGCCCAGCGGCAGGTACTTGGGGTAACGCTCCTGCTCGCTGCCCTCACCCGGCAGCAGGTCGACCAGCGACCAGTGCAGGGTCCTGCGCTGTTCCGGCGGCAGCGCCTTCCACCAGGTGTCCAGGCCGGCGGCCGAATGGATCTGCGGCGGTACGCGGTCCAGGTACCAGCGCGCCTGCCAGTCCTCGTCGGCGACGATGCCGGCCCGGCGCAGCTTGGCCTCCTCCTCGCGGGCCAGCTCCAGCACCTTCTGGTTGTCGGCCACGAAGCTGGCGCGGGTATTGATCTCGCCGGTCACCAGGGCCTGGCGCACGAAGATGTCATGCGCCTCGCCGGGTTCGATGCGGCCGTAGTGCACCGGCTTCTTCGGTGCCAGCACCAGGCCGAACAGGCTGATCTGCTCGGAGGCCAACACCTGGCCCTGCGCGCGCGACCAGTGCGGGTCGAAGTGCTTGCGCAGCAGCAGGTGCGGCAGCTCGGCAATCACCCAGTCCGGCTCGATCGCGGCCAGGGTCATGCCCCAGACCTTCTGCGTGTCCAGCAGGTTGGCCACCAGCAGCCACGGCGGCGGACGCTTGGACAGCGCCGAGCCCGGGAACGGCAGGAAGCGGCGCTGGCGCGGCGCCTGGAAATCACCCTTCTCGGTGCGATGGCCGATCTGCGTCGGCAGGCCCGCCACCAGTGCACGGTGCAGGGTCTGGTAGGCGGCCGCGCGCACGCGCTCGCTGAAGCCACCACCGGCCGGCGTCTGTTCCTTCTGCGCGCGCACGGCCACGGGGGCCGGTGCGGCTTCGGCCTTGCCTTCGCGGGCCAGGCGCGCGGCGCGGTGCAGCTGGCCACGGGTGGCCTTCACTGCCGCTGCATCATCACGCGCCGGGGCCGGCGCACTGCTGCCGGCCAGCAGCGGTGCCATCGAGGCCTCGGTGGCTTCTTCCTTCCAGCCCAGTTCCTCGCACAGCAAGCGCAGCTGGCGATGCAGCTCGCGCCACTCGCGCATGCGCAGGAAACCGAGGAAATGGCGCCCGCACCAGTCGCGCAGCTTGGACTGGGTCAGGTCTTCGTGGGCCTGCCGGTAGCCATCCCACAGGCGCAGCACGCCAACGAACTCCGAGCGCCCATCGGCAAACTGCGCATGCGCGCTGTCGGCCGCGCCGCGCGCTTCGGGCGGGCGTTCGCGCGGGTCCTGGATGCCCAGGAACGAGGCGATCACCAGCATCGGCCGCAGGCAGCCAGCAGCCTGCGCAGCCACCAGCATGCGCGCCAGTTTCACGTCCACCGGCAGGCGGGCCATCTGCTTGCCGATGGTGGTCATTCGCCGCTCGGCATCGATCGCGCCCAGCTCGGTCAGCTGCTGCCAGCCATCGGCCACCGCGCGCTCATCCGGCGCTTCCAGGAACGGGAACTCCTCGATGCGGCCCAGGCCCAGCTGCAGCATGCGCAGGATCACCCCGGCCAGGCTGGAGCGGCGGATTTCCGGATCGGTGAACTCCGGCCGCGCCTGGAAATCAGCCTCGGCGTACAGGCGGTAGCAGATGCCCTCGGCGATGCGGCCGCAGCGGCCCTTGCGCTGGTTGGCGCTGGCCTGCGAGATCGGCTCGATGTGCAGGCGGTCCAGCTTGTTGCGCGGGCTGTAGCGCTTGACGCGGGCGAAACCCGGATCGACCACGTAGCGGATGCGCGGCACCGTCAGCGAGGTTTCGGCCACGTTGGTGGCCAGCACGATGCGCCGGTTCGGGCCCGGATTGAACACCCGGTCCTGGTCCTGGTTGGACAGCCGCGCATACAGCGGCAGCACCTCGGTATTGCGGTACTTGCGGCGCTCCAGCGACTGGTGCGCATCGCGGATCTCGCGTTCGCCGGGCAGGAAGATCAGCACGTCGCCGCGCGAATCCAGGCGGGTGATCTCGTCGATGGCCGACACGATGGCGTCGTTGACGGTGCGCTCGCCCTGTTCTTCGCCCTCGCCTTCCAGCGCGCGGTAACGCACTTCCACCGGGTAGGTGCGGCCTTCCACGCTGATCACCGGCGCATTGTCGAAATGCTGGGCGAAGCGTTCGGTATCGATGGTGGCCGAAGTCACGATCAGCTTCAGGTCCGGGCGCTTGCGCAGCAGCTGCTTCAGGTAGCCCAGCAGGAAGTCGATGTTGAGGCTGCGTTCGTGCGCCTCGTCGACGATGATCGTGTCGTAGTTCGACAGCCAGCGGTCACTGGCGATCTCCGCCAGCAGGATGCCGTCGGTCATGAACTTGATGCGGCTCTCTTCGCTGACCTTGTCGTTGAAGCGCACCTGGTAGCCGACCAGCTGGCCCAGTTCGCTCTGCAGTTCCTGCGCCACGCGGCTGGCCACCGCACGTGCGGCAATCCGTCGCGGCTGGGTGCAGCCGATCATGCCGGCCTGGCCACGGCCCGCGGCCAGGCACAGTTTCGGCAGCTGGGTGGTCTTGCCCGAGCCGGTTTCACCGGCGATCACCACCACCTGGTGGTCGCGGATCAGGCCGATGATCGCCTCGGCTTCACGCGCAATCGGCAGCTGCGGGTCCAGAGTAATGGCCGGCTGCTGTTGCGCCCGCACCTGTCGGCGCTGCACCGACGCCTGCAAGGCCTGCTCGAAGGTAGCGGCCAGCGCCGCATCCTGCGGCTTGGCCTGGCAACGCGAGAGCATTCCCAGCAAACGGCCCCGGTCGCGGCTCATGGCGCCGTCGATGGCGGCACGCTGTTGGCGCAGGCGGGGTGACGGATTTTTATCGATAGCGTTCATCAATCGGTTCGTTCAAAACTTTGAAAGCGACCAGTCATCGAGACTGATTTACTGTGAAGGCCAACGATTCCACAAGGAGGAACCCCATGGCGAAGACCAAGAGCACGACCAAGCCCAAGACCGGCAAGCAGAAGCTTGCAGCGGCGGCACCGTCGGCACCCAACATCGATATCGGGATCACCCAGGGCAACCGCAAGAAGATCGCCGACGGTCTGTCGCGGTTCCAGGCGGACGCGTTCACGCTTTACCTGAAGACCCACAACTTCCACTGGAACGTGACCGGGTCGATGTTCAACTCGCTGCACACCATGTTCGAGACGCAGTACACCGAGCAGTGGGCGGCGCTTGACGATGTGGCCGAACGTATCCGTGCGCTGGGTTTCAATGCCCCGGGCTCCTACCGGGAATTTGCTGCGCTGACCTCGATCGCCGAGGAGCCGGGCCTGACCGACAGTGCGGACTGGCGGGAAATGGTACGCCAGTTGGTGGTCGCCAACGAAGCGGTCTGCCGTACGGCGCGTGAAGTGCTGGATGTGGCGGACGATGCCGACGACGCCCCGACCGAGGATCTGATGACCCAGCGCCTGCAGACCCACGAAAAGTACGCGTGGATGCTGCGTTCCCTGCTCCAGTAAGGATTGAGGGGGGTTCGGCAGGGCTTGCAGCCCTGCGCCTGCCGAAGCGGTAGTGCCGGCCGCTGGCCGGCAACTTCAACGTCAAAGGCTGGTTTCCTGAGGGTTGGCGGGGTGGGTGCCGGTTAGTGGGGCGGCCGGGTACCCAACAATTGGGGTGTTGAGCCCCCAAACAACCCCGCCCCCCCCCCCAACCCGACCCCCCC
>NZ_JBRRCR010000091.1:0-16442 GCF_056759115.1 Stenotrophomonas sp. STEN087
GGGCCATGCCCGGCGGAATGGGTGAACCGCGCTGCGCGCTCGCCGGGCATGGCCCGGCGCTACCGGGGCATTCCGCTTAGACGCCGGCGGCGCGCTTCCAGAATGCCTGCACCAGCGGCGGCCACTTGCCGACGCAGCCCAGCGCGCGGCCGCGGGCCAGGGTCAGGTGCATTTCGTCGTTGGAAAACAGGCGGTTGATCGCATCGAAGCTGTAGGCGGCAATCTGGTTGTCGCTGCGCCGTTCGCGCGCCCAGCGCTGCAGACGCTGCGGTGACAGCCGCGGCTGGCCACGGCGCTCGGCCGACGGCGCCAGCCACTGCTGCAGGGCGGCGACATCGCGCAGCCCCAGGTTCACGCCCTGCCCGGCCAGCGGGTGCACCACATGTGCGGCATCGCCCAGCGCCAGCACGCGGCCGGCCACGTAATGGCGGGCCAGCTGCCGGCGCAGCGGGAACGCCGCACGCGGCGAGGCCAGGCGCAGTTCGCCCAGGCGTGCGGCAAAGGCACGGGTCAGTTCGCGGTTGAAGGCGGCTTCGTCCAGGGCGAGCACGCGTGCGGCCTCGTCCTCGGGCAAGGTCCAGACAATCGAACTGCGGCGCTCGGCCACCGGCAGCAGGGCCAGCGGCCCGGTGGGCAGGAAGCGCTGCCAGGCGGTGGCCTGGTTGGGCAGTTCGCTGTCCACATAGGCCACCACGCCACGCTGGTGGTAATCGTGGCGCTCGACCTCGATCCCGGCCAGTTGGCGAAGGGTTGATTCGGCGCCATCGGCAGCCACGGCCAGCGCGGCATCCAGGCGACGGCCATCGTCCAGGCGCAGGCGCACGCCGTCTTCGTCCTGCTCCAGCGCTTCCACCCGCGCCGGACAGTGCAGCTGCACGCCAGCGGCCGGCAGCGCCGCCCACAGGCGGTCCTGCAGCAGCCCGTTCTCGACGATGTAGCCCAGCTCGCGACGACCGAAGCGGTCGGCGTCGAACAACAGATCCTCGCCACCGGCTGCATCCCACACCCGCATGCGCCGGTACGGCCAGGCACGGGCCTGGGCGATCGACGGCCACACGCCGAGGCGCTGCAGCAGCTGCACGTTGTCGGCGGCAAAGGCGAACACGCGCAGGTCCGGCTGCATGGCCTGCCACGGCGACGGCTCGCGGCCTTCGACCAGGGCGACCGACAGACCGGCATCGGCCAGCGCCAGCGCACAGGCCGCACCGACCACGCCACCGCCGACGATGGCCACGTCCAGGCGCATGCGGCGGCTCATACGGCCTCCCCACGGCACAGGCGCGGCACGTCACCGCGGAAACCCATCGCGCCGCCGACCAGCATCGACTGCACCGACGCGCGTTGCGCGGCGACCAGGCCCAGGCTGCGCAGCGGCCGCAGCAGCGGCGCCGGGTTGCTGGTCAGCCGGGCCAGGCCACCGGAGAACGCCACCGTCTGCCGGCGGTCCTCTTCGCGGCGGGCCACGTAGGCCTGCAGCAGGCCATCGCTGCCGGCATCACCGCCCGCGTCTTCCAGCAGCTCGGCCAGGGTCAGCGCATCGCGCAGGCCCAGGTTGAAACCCTGCGCCCCCAGCGGGTGGATGGTCTGCGCGGCATTGCCGAGCAGCACCGTGCGCTGCCCGGCCAGCGCGCGCGCCAGCACCTGGATGAGCGGATAGGCACTGCGCGGACCGGATTCAAGCAGGCGCCCGGCGCGCCAGCCCAGCGCATTCTGCAGGCGCTGCAGCCAGGCGGCATCGTCCAGCGCCATCACCGCCTCGGCCTGGTCACGGGCCACGCCGTGCACGCAGCCGAAGTGGCGGTCACCACGCGGCAGCAGTGCCGTCGGTCCGGTGTCGGTGAAACGCTCCCAGGCACTGCCATCGGGCGCACGCTGGCTGCGCACACGGGCGACGAACAGGGTCTGCAGGAAATCATGGCGGTCGACGTCGATGCCCAATGCCTCGCGCACGCCGCTGGCGGTACCGTCGGCACCGACCACCAGCCGTGCCTGCAGCACGCGCTCGCCGCTCTCGTCGGCCACGCGCACCTGGCGGTGGCCATCGACCACCTCGCCCAGGCCGAGGAAACGCATCGGCCGGTAACGGTGCAGGCGCGGCAGTTCCTGCAGGCGCGCTTCCAGCGCCTGGCCGAAATCGCGCGCCACCACCACCTGGCCGAACCACGGCCGGTCGTAATCGGCCGCGTCGAGCTGGACCCGGCCGAAATCCCCGGCGCGGCTGACATGGATGCGGCGGATCGGGCCGGGCGCCATCGCCAGCTTCTGCATCACCCCCAGCGCGGTCAGCGCATTGACGGTGGCGGCGGCGAAGCTGAGGTTGCGCTGGTCGAACACCGCCGGCAGTTCGCCGGCCGGGCTGGCCTCGAGCAGGCCCACGTCCAGGCCCAGCCGGTCCAGGGCGATGGCCAGGCTGGCTCCCACCAGACCGCCACCGACGATCAGCACATCATGTCGTTCACTCATGAGCCAATGATACGCGCTCGCCGCCGGGCCCTGCGCCAACCCGCGCGGCGGGCTAGAATGAAAGCTGAATCCGCTCCGGGCCCGCTGCCATGTCCGACACCGCCAACCGCGCCTTTGTCCTCTCCGTGCTTGTGCTGTTGCTGGCGGCGACCCGGGTCAACCACTTCGCAGCCATCCCCGATGCATCCTGGGCGGTGTTCTTCATCGGTGGCTTCTACCTGGCGCGCTGGACGCGCTGGGCCTTCCCGCTGCTGATGGTCTTCGCGGTGCTGGTGGACTGGATCGTGATCCGCAGCAGCGGCCTGGATTTCTGGCAGCACTACTGCGTCTCGCCGGGTTACTGGCTGCTGCTGCCGGCGTACTTCTCGCTGTGGGCCGGTGGCCTGCTGCTGGGCCGCAACTACCACGGCGCGCACTGGTCGACCCTGGGCAAGGGCGCACTGCTGCTGGTGGCATCGGTGGCGCTGTGCCACCTGCTGGCACAGGGCGGCTTCTACTGGACCACCCGCAACGTGGCCGAGCCGACCGTGGCCGGCTGGGCGCAGAACTACGCGCAGTGGTTCGGCCCCTACCTGCGCACCACGGCCCTCTACGTGGCGCTGGCCGCGGCCCTGCAGCTGGCAGTCGAGCAGGTGCTGAAGCTGCAGCAGGCCCGCCGCGACATCCAGCACTGAGCCATCGCATGGGCCATCGTCTCTCGCGCATCTACACCCGTACCGGCGATGACGGCAGCACCGGCCTCGGCGATGGCAGCCGGGTCGGCAAGGACGACCTGCGCGTGGCCTCGTACGGCACGGTGGATGAAGCCAATGCCGCCCTTGGCCTGCTGCTGGCCACGGCGCTGCCCGACGACGTGCGGGCGCTGGTGGTCCACCTGCAGCACCAGCTGTTCGACCTCGGCGCCGAGCTGTGCGTGCCGGGCCATGCCGCCATCCACGCCGCCGACATCTCGGCGCTGGAGCAGCAGTTGGATCATTACAACGCCGACCTGCCGATGCTGAAGGAATTCATCCTGCCGGCCGGCGGCGAAGCGGCCGCGCGCTGCCACCTCGCACGCACCATCGTGCGCCGGGCCGAGCGCGAGACGGTCGCCCTGGCGCGGGTGGAAAGCGTGCGCAGCGAAGCCCTGCAGTACCTCAACCGGCTGTCCGACCTGCTGTTCGTTCTGTCGCGGGTGCTGGCCCGTGCCGATGGCCACGGCGAGGCGCTGTGGCAGCCGCAGCACCGGCAGCGCTGACCGCCGATGCTGGTCTATACCCACCCCGCCTGCCTGCAGCACGACCCCGGCCCCGGCCATCCCGAGTGCCCGCAGCGGCTGCAGGGGGTGCTCGATGCCCTGCACCAGGCCTTCCCCGGCCAGCTGGACTGGCGCCAGGCGCCGCCGGCCAAGTTCGGTGAACTGAGCCGGGTGCACGACAGCGCCCTGCTCGACTTCGTCCTGCAGCCGCAGACCCTGCCGCTGCGCCAGCTCGACATGGACACCTGGACCTCGCCCGGTTCGGCCAGCGCCGCCGTGCACGCGGCCGGCGCCGGCGTGGCTGCGGTCGATGCGGTGATGCTCGGCGAGGATCCGCTGGCGTTCTGCGCGGTGCGCCCGCCCGGCCACCACGCCACCAGCAGCACGGCGATGGGCTTCTGCCTGCTCAACAACATCGCCGTGGCCGCCGCCTACGCGCGCGACCGCCACGGGCTGGAGCGCATCGCGGTGGTGGACTTCGATGTCCACCACGGCAACGGCACCCAGGACATCTTCCAGCACGACGCCCGGGTGTCGTACTACAGCACCCACCAGGCCGGGCTGTTCCCCAATTCGGGCCTGCGCCGCGACCGTGGCGCCGGCAACCTGATGAACATCCTGCTGCCGCCGGGCAGTGGCGGGTTCCGCTTCCGCAATGTCTGGGCCGACGAGATGCTGCCGGCCATCGACGACTTCCGCCCTCAGCTGCTGCTGATATCGGCCGGCTTCGACGCCCACCTGCGCGACCCGCAGGCCGACCTGATGCTGGAAACCGACGATTTCGCCTGGATCACCGCCGAACTGCATGCGCTGGCCCGCCGCCACGCGGCCGGTCGGGTGGTGTCGATGCTGGAGGGCGGCTATGACCTGCAGGCCCTGTCCGAGTGCACCGTGGCCCATGTCCAGGCCCTGCTGGAAGCGGCGTCCGGGCCACGGGCTGGATGAACCCGAACCGGCAGTGGGCGGCAACCTTCATTGCCCCTATGCAGCGGATGGGGCAATCTACCGTCCGTTTTCGCCCGAATCCGAACCGCGTGCGCCGAGCCCTCCGCCTGCTTCCCCTGCCCCTGAGCATCGCCGTCTGCCTTCCCGCGATGGCCGATGACAAGCCGCTCAACTGGGGCCTGTGCCCGGCAACCGAGGTCATTCCCGCCTTCACCGATGCCCCGACCCCGGTCCCCGTACCCGGGCAGGACAAGGCCGCCGCCAGCGCCGAACGCGAGCAGCAGCCCACCGACATCGAGGGTGACCAGCTGCTGGGCACCACCACCGTGCCGCAGTACCAGGGCAACGTGGCGCTGCGCCGTGGCGACCAGTTCGTCGGTACCGACAAGCTCAGCTTCGACACCGAGAGTGGCAACTACATCGCCGACGGCAATGTGCGCTACCAGGATGCGTCGATCCGCATGGTCGCCAAGCGTGCCGAGGGCAACCAGGAAAGCGACACCCACAAGATCACCGACATCCAGTACCAGCTGGTGTCGCGCCGTGGCAACGGCGATGCCGAATCGGTCGACCTGCAGGGCGCCGTCGGCCAGATGCACCGCTCGACCTACACCACCTGCGATCCCTCGCAGCCGGTGTGGAAGCTGTCGGCGCCGGAAATCGAAGTGGACAACGACGAAGGCTTTGGCACCGCCCGCAATGCCGTGCTGCGCATCGGCAAGGTGCCGGTGCTGTGGGCGCCGTACTTCAAGTTCCCGATCGACGACCGCCGCAAGACCGGCCTGCTGTTCCCGCAGCTGGGCATGTCCGGCCGCAACGGCTTCGATTACGCCCAGCCGATCTACCTGAACCTGGCGCCGAACTACGACGACACGCTGACGCCGCGCTACATGAGCCGGCGCGGCCTGATGCTCGACAACGAGTTCCGCTACCTCTACAACGGCGGCCGCGGCGAACTGCTGACCTCCTACATCCCCAACGACAAGCTGCGCGACATGGACCGCGGCCGGGTGATGTTCAGTGGCTACCACAACGTCGACAGCCACTGGCAGGCGCGCGCCAACCTGGCCTGGGTCAGTGACGAGCGCTACATCGAGGACTTCGCCAACCGCCTGGTCGGCGTCACCGCGTCCAACCTGCAGAGCACCATCGGCCTGTACGGCACCGGCCAGGACTGGACCGCCGGCATCATGGCCGACCGCTGGCAGCTGACCGATTACACGCTGACCGAGTCGGCGCTGGCCTACAACCGCCAGCCGCGCGTGTACTTCAACTGGGACAAGTCGCTGCTGCCGTGGGTGGAAACCTCGCTGTACGCCGAGGCCGTGCGCTTCACCCACGATGACATCAACCTGAAGACCGTGGACAGCGAGGGCGAGTACGTGCGCACCGGCGTGCGCCAGACCGACGGCATCGGTGTCAGTGGGGGCTCACGCCTGGACATCAAGCCGTCCGTCTCGTTCCCGATCAGCGGCGCGGCCTGGTATGTGACCCCTACCCTGGCCTACCGCTACACCGCTTACCAGTTGGACCGCAGCCTGGTGGACGGCGTCAACGGCATCCGTGGCCAGATCCTTCGCTCGCAGGGCATTGATCCGACCACCGCGACCCCGGACCAGCTGCGCGGGAACACCTCGCCCAGCCGCAGTATGCCGATCGCCAGCCTGGATGCCGGCCTGTTCTTCGACCGCGACACCAAGATCGGCGGCAAGTCCTTCCTGCAGACCCTGGAGCCGCGCCTGTTCTACCTGCGCACGCCCTACCGCAACCAGGACGACCTGCCGATCTTCGATACCCGTGACTTCACCTTCAGCTGGGGCCAGCTGTTCCGCGATTCGCGCTACACCGGCGCCGACCGCCAGAACGACGCCAACCAGCTGACCATGGCGCTGAGCACCCGCTTCATCGACCAGACCACGGGCAAGGAACGCTTCTCGGCCTCGATCGG
Source organism: Stenotrophomonas sp. STEN087 (assembly GCF_056759115.1). Classification (NCBI taxonomy): domain Bacteria; kingdom Pseudomonadati; phylum Pseudomonadota; class Gammaproteobacteria; order Lysobacterales; family Lysobacteraceae; genus Stenotrophomonas; species Stenotrophomonas sp. STEN087. The sequence goes on from NZ_JBRRCR010000091.1 coordinate 6,594, forward strand.
CCAGATCCAGTACTTCGACGAGTCGCGGGTGACCGTGACCCCGGGCGGCGCCCCGGTCGAAAAGGGCAAGTCGGCCTGGATCGCCGATTCGAACTACATGATCAACGACCGCTGGACCCTCGGCGCCACCTACCAGTGGGACCCGAAGTACAAGCGTGAGGATCTGGCCAGCGTCCGCGCCCGCTACCTGATGTCCAACGACGGCGTGGTCAACCTGAGCTACCGCTACCGCATCAACGCCGGTGCGGCGGCCAATGCCACCAAGGAAGAGCGCACCCTGCTGGAACAGGCTGACCTGTCGTTCCTGTACCCGCTGAACGAGCGCTGGAGCCTGGTCGGCCGCTATTACTACTCCATCCAGGACAGCAAGCCGCTGGAAATCATCGGCGGCGTGCAGTGGGACAGCTGCTGCCTGGCCGTGCGCGCCGTGGCCCGCCGCTACGTGCGCAACCGCGAGGGTGATCTGAACAACTCCATCCAGCTCGAGTTCGTGCTCAAGGGCCTGAGCTCGCTGGGCCAGGACACGGACCGCACCCTGCGCCGTGCTATCCTCGGGTACAACCGCGACGACCTCTATCTCGTGCCGCCCAGCAACACCGGGGCGACCCGGGACGACTACGATCCAAACCAGATCCCATGACCAAGAGCTTCCCCGTCCTACTCGCTTCGCTGCTGGCCGTGTCCAGCGTGTCCGCCCCCCTCCAGGTCATCGCCCAGGAGGCCCAGCCGCTGGACCGCATTGCAGCCATCGTCGATGAGGACGTGGTGCTGCAGAGCGAACTGCAGCGTGCGATCGTCAACATCAAGGCCCAGTACGCCGGTCGTGAGAACCAGCTGCCGCCCGACGACGTGCTCAGCCGCCAGGTGCTCGAGCGTCTGGTGCTGGTCAAGCTGCAGGTCGCCCGCGCCCAGGGCAGCGGCATCCGCATCAGCGACCAGGAACTGAACCAGGCGATGAACTCGATCGCCCAGCAGAACGGTTCCAACCTGGACGCCCTGCGCCAGCGCCTGGCCAGCGACGGCATCGATTTCGCCGATTTCCGCGCCTCGGTGCGTGACGAGATCACCGTGCAGCGCCTGCGCCAGAGCTTCGCCCAGAGCCGCATCAGCGTCAGCGAAGGCGAGGTCGATGCTGCCCTGAAGCAGCAGGCCACCGTCGGCAACCAGTACCACCTGGCGCACATCCTGGTGGCCCTGCCCGACGGCGCCACTGCCGAACAGATCTCCACCGGCCAGAAGAAGGCCGACGGCGTGAAGGCACTGCTGGACAAGGGCGAGCTGGACTTCAACGCCGCCGCCGTCCGCTATTCGGACAGCCCCAACGCGCTGGAAGGCGGCGATCTGGGCTGGCGCAGCCTGGATGAGATCCCGGCCGCCTTCGCGCAGATGATGCAGCAGATGAAGGCCGGCGACGTGGTCGGTCCGATCCGTGGCCCGAGCGGCTTCCAGCTGCTGAAGCTGGTGGAAGTGCGCGATGCCAACGCCGCCTCTGGCGACCACACCGTCACCGAGTACCACGGCCGCCACATCCTGGTGCGCGTGGACGACAACCAGACCGACGCGGCCGCCAAGGCCAAGATCGACACCCTGCGTGCCCGCATCGTCGGCGGTGCCGACTTCCAGGCCGTGGCCAAGGAATCGTCGGAAGACAACAACAGCAAGGGCCAGGGCGGCGATCTGGGCTGGTTCCCGGCCGATGCCTTCGGTCCGGCGTTCGGCCAGCAGGTCGAAGGCATCCAGGACGGCGGCGTCAGCCAGCCGTTCCGTACCGATGCCGGCTGGCACATCGTGCAGCGCGTTGCCACGCGCCAGACCGACGTGACCAGCGACAACCAGCGTGCCCAGGTCCGCGAGACCATCGGCCGCCGCAAGCTGGAAGACGAATACAACCGTTTCCTGCAGGAACTGCGTGGCGAAGCCTACGTCAGCTTCCGCAGTGGCGACCGCGCGGAGAACACCGCGACGCCGCAGCAGCCCTGACCGATGCGCCCCGAGCTCGCTCTGGTACCGGGCGAGCCGGCGGGGATCGGCCCGGAGCTGTGCGTCCGCCTTGTCCAGCAGCCGCGTGATGATTGCCGGCTGCTGGCCTTCGCCGACCCGGATACCCTGCGCGCGGCCGCGGCCGCGCTGAAGCTGCCCCTGCAGCTGCTGCCCGAGGATGCCGAGGCCCGCCTGCCCGGCGACCTGCGCCTGCGCGCCCTCGGCAACTCCACCCCCAGCCACTTCGGCCAGACCGATCCCGCCAATGCGGGCGCGGTGATCGGCGCGTTGCTGGCGGCCGGCCAGGCCTGCCTGTCCGGCGAGCTGCAGGGCGTGGTCACCGGCCCGGTGCACAAGGCGGTGATCAACCAGGGCGGCATCGCCTACGGCGGCACCACCGAACTGCTGGCCGACCAGGCCGGGGTGAAGGTGGTGATGATGCTGGCCAACGACATCGTGCGCGTGGCCCTGGCCACCACCCACCTGCCGCTGCGCGAGGTGGCCGATGCGATCACCGCGCCCAGCCTGGAACACACCCTGCGCACCGTGCATGCCGCGCTGCGCCGCGAGTTCGGCCTGCCCGCGCCACGCATTGCCGTGCTCGGGCTGAACCCGCATGCCGGCGAAGACGGCCACCTCGGCCGCGAGGAGCTGGACCTGGTCATCCCCCTGCTGCAGCGCCTGCGCGCGGAGGGCATGGACCTGGTCGGGCCGCTGCCGGCCGATACCGCCTTCCTGCCGGCCAAGCTGGCCGGCTTCGACACCGTGCTGGCCATGTACCACGACCAGGGCCTGCCGGTGCTGAAGTATTCCGGCTTCGAACAGGCCGTGAACCTGACCCTGGGCCTGCCCTACCCGCGCGTGGCCGTCGACCACGGCACCGCGCTGGAGCTGGCCGGACGTGGCATCGCCGATCCTTCCAGCCTGCAGGCCGCAACGGCGCTGTGTGCGCGGCTGGCCCGGCAACGTACACTGAGCGCATGAATTCCCCGCATTCCCCCTCCGGCCCGGTGTTCACCGCCCCGGCCAAGAAGCAGCTTGGCCAGCATTTCCTGGCCGACCGCCACTACATCGACAAGATCGTGATGGCGGTCAATCCCAAGGACGGTGACCGTCTGGTCGAGATCGGCCCCGGCCAGGGCGCGATCACCCTGCCCCTGCTGCGCGTGCACCCGACGCTGACGGTGATCGAGTTCGACCGCGACCTGATCGCGCCGCTCACCGCCGCCGCCGAACCGCTGGGCGATCTGACCATCGTCCAGGGCGACGTGCTGCGCGTGGATTTCACCGCGCTGGCCGCCGGCGAGCCGATCCGCCTGGTCGGCAACCTGCCCTACAACATCTCCTCGCCCATCCTGTTCCACGCGCTGGAGCACGCCGCGGTCGTCCGCGACATGCACTTCATGCTGCAGAAGGAAGTGGTGGACCGCATGGCTGCCGGCCCGGGCAGCAAGGTCTATGGCCGCCTCAGCGTGATGCTGCAGGCCTACTGCCAGGTGACCTCGCTGTTCGTGGTGCCGCCGGGCGCGTTCCGGCCGCCGCCGAAGGTCGATTCGGCCGTGGTGCGGCTGGTGCCGCGTGACCCGGCCAGCGTCAACATCAACGACCACAAGCGCTTTGCCGACGTGGTCAAGGCCGCCTTCGGGCAGCGCCGCAAGACCCTGCGCAATGCGCTCAACAACGTCGTCACGGCCGAGCAGTTCGCGGCCGCCGGCGTGCGCCCCGATGCCCGTGCAGAACAGCTGGATGTGGCTGAATTCATCGCTTTGGCCAATGCCACCTGATTACACTGCCGGTATGGAAGACGCTGACGTTTACGCCATTACTGTCGAGGTTGCTCCGCGCTTCCTCGACGACCAATCCGCGCCGGAAGACGGCCGCTATGCGTTCGCCTATACGATCCGCATCCACAACCAGGGGCGCGTTGCCGCGCGCCTGGTCGCCCGCCACTGGCGCATCACCGATGCCAACGGCCGTGTCGAGCATGTCGATGGCGACGGGGTGATCGGCGAGCAGCCGCGCCTGCGCCCGGGTGAAGACTTCCGTTACACCTCGGGTGTCATGCTGGGGACCGACCACGGGACCATGCAGGGCCACTACGACATGGTTGCCGATGACGGCACCGAATTCGCCGCGCCGGTCGCACCTTTCGTGCTGGCCGTGCCGCGTACCCTGCACTGACACGGAGGCCGGACGATGAGTGTATGGGCGATCGGCGACCTGCAGGGCTGCTACGACGTGACCCAGCGACTGCTGGAAAAGATCCGCTTCGACCCGGCGCAGGACACCCTGTGGTTCTGCGGCGACCTGGTGAACCGCGGCGGACAGTCGCTGGAAACCCTGCGCCTGGTGCATTCGCTGCGCGAGCACAGCGTGGTGGTGCTGGGCAACCATGACCTCTCGCTGCTGGCCGTCGGTGCGCGCACCGAAGAGGAACAGCGCAAGGTCAACCCGGACCTGCTGCGCATCGTGCAGGCCGAGGACCGCGACGAGCTGCTGGACTGGCTGCGCCTGCAGAAGCTGGTGCACGTGGACCGCGAGCTGGGCTGGATGATGGTGCATGCCGGCCTGGCGCCGAAGTGGACCACGCAGATGGCCGAGAAGCACGCCGCCGAGGTGGAAGTGCAGCTGCATGGCGCCGGCTACCGCAAGCTGTTCCGCAACATGTACGGCGACAAGCCGAGCTGGGCACCGAACCTGTCCGGCTACGACCGCTCGCGCGCGATCATCAACGTGCTCACCCGCATGCGCTACTGCACCCCGCGTGGGCGCATCGGCATCGAGGACAAGGGCACGCCGGGCACGCAGGAACAGGGGCTGTATCCCTGGTTCGAAGTACCGGGCCGGGTCGAGCGCGACCTGAAGGTGGTCTGTGGCCACTGGTCGGCGCTGGGCCTGACCATCACCCAGGGCGTGCATGCCATCGACACCGGTGCGGTGTGGGGCGGCAAGCTCACCGCCATCCAGCTCGACACCGACGAACTGCGTGTGGTGCAGGTACCCGGCCGGGATGTGCCGGCACCGGTGGCCAATGCCCGCCCGCCGGCACGACCGGCGCGCGAGCGGCCGGCCGCTGCCGCGCAGGACAAGGAAGCGGCCGCAGCACCTGCCGCCAACCGTGGCCCGCGTCGTCGTCGTCGCCGTGGTGGTGGTGGTGGTGGTGGTGGTGGTGGCGGCAACAGCGCACCGCCGCAGGGCTGAGGCCTGTACGGGTAGAGTCGACTGTCAGTCGACTCGCGCGCGCCGCGCGGGGTTTTCCGCGATTTGATGCAGGAGCAGTCGACCAACGGTCGACTCTACCCATGGTCAGCGACGCACGTAGTGCACGAACCGGAACGCGTACGCGTGGCGCGCATCGGCCGGATGCGGCTCGCTGCTGGTTTCCTGCCACACGCCCGGATCCACCTCGGGGAAATGGGTGTCGGCCGGTACGTCTGCATCCACCCAGGTCAGGTACAGATCACTGGCCTGGTCCAGCAGCTGGCGGAAGATCTCGCCGCCGCCGATGATGCACAGCTCGCTGGCGCCCTCGCCTTCGGCAATGGCCTTCGCCTCGTCCAGCGACGCCACCGCGCGCATGCCCTCGAACGGCACCTGGCCGCTGCGGGTCAGCACCAGGTTGGTCCGCCCCGGCAGCACGCGGCCGATCGATTCGGCAGTCTTGCGCCCCATCAGGATCGGCTTGCCCAGGGTGAGCGCCTTGAAGTGCTTGAAGTCGTCCGGCAGGTGCCAGGGCATCGCGTTGCCCTGGCCGATGCCACGGTTGCGGTCCAGTGCCACGATCATCGACAGCTTCATTGCACTCATACCGCCACCGGCGCCTTGATCGCCGGGTGCGGGGCGTAGCCATCAATGCGGATGTCGTCGAACTGGAAACCGAACAGGTCGGTCACCTCCGGGTTCAACCACAGCTTGGGCAGCGCGCGCGGTTCACGCGACAGCTGCTCGCGGGCCTGCTCGTAGTGGTTCGAATACAGGTGCGCATCGCCCAGCGTATGCACGAAGTCGCCCACGCCCAGGCCGGTGGCCTGCGCCACCATGTGGGTCAGCAGCGCGTAGCTGGCGATGTTGAACGGCACGCCGAGGAAGATGTCGCCGCTGCGCTGGTACAGCTGGCAGCTGAGCTTGCCGTCGACCACGTAGAACTGGAACAGGTTGTGGCACGGCATCAGCGCCATCTGCGAAAGCTCGCCCACGTTCCAGGCGCTGACCACCAGCCGGCGCGAATCGGGGTTGCGCTTGATCTCGTCCACCAGCCACTGCATCTGGTCGATCTCGCGGCCATCGGCGGTGGCCCAGCTGCGCCACTGCTTGCCGTAGACCGGGCCGAGGTCGCCGTTCTCGTCGGCCCACTCGTCCCAGATGCGCACCTGGTTGTCCTTCAGGTAGCCGATGTTGGTATCGCCCTTCAGGAACCACAGCAGCTCGTGGATGATCGAGCGCAGGTGCAGCTTCTTGGTGGTGACCAGCGGGAAGCCTTCGTTGAGGTCGAAGCGCATCTGCCAGCCGAACACGCTGCGGGTGCCGGTGCCGGTGCGGTCGCTCTTCTCGGTGCCGTGCTCGAGCACATGCGACAGCAGGTCGAGGTAGGCCTTCATGCCTTGCCCTCCGCGGCCACCATCGGCTGCGGCTGCAGCACCGGCGCGCGGCGCGACAGGGCCAGCAGCACCAGGCCGAAGGCGATGAGCGGCACGCACAGGATCTGGCCCTTGGTCAGCCAGCCGAAGGCGATGTAGATGCCGTTGTCGGGCATGCGCACGAACTCGAGGCCAAAGCGGAAGATGCCGTACATGAGCGCGAACAGCCCTGACACCACGTAGCGATGCCGCGGCTTGGCAGACACCAGCCACAGCACGGTGAACATCACCAGCCCTTCCAGGGCTGCTTCATACAGCTGCGACGGATGACGGGCGTACTGGTTCAGCGCACCGGTGGCGAACTGCGCCTGCAGGGTGGCGTGGTCGAGCTGGTTCAACGGAGCCGGCAGGCCGGACGGGAACACCACGCCCCAGGTGCCGTCAGTGTACTTGCCCCACAACTCTGCGCCGATGAAGTTGCCGACCCGGCCCAGCGCCAGGCCGATCGGCACCAGCGGGGCGATGAAATCGACGGTGTCGAACAGATGCAGGCGATTGCGGCGCGACCACCACCAGCAGGCCACCACCACGCCCAGCAGGCCGCCGTGGAAGCTCATGCCGCCATCCCACACCTTGAACAGCAGCAGCGGGTTGTGCAGGAAATCGCCCAGCGCGTAGAACAGCATGTAGCCGATGCGCCCGCCCAGCACCACGCCGAGCATGGCGTAGAACAGCAGGTCGGAGAAACCGTTGGCATCGACGCCCGGCAGGCGGCCCTCGGCGATGCGCTTGCGGCCCAGCAGCCAGGCCGCGGTGAAGCCGAGCAGGTACATGATGCCGTACCAGTGCACCTTGATCGGCCCCAGCGAAAGGGCGATGGGGTCGATGTCGTGGAAATAGATCATGGAAGCTGCCTTGCGGGAGTACGGGTATTTTACGGCTCAACCCAGGATCTGCGGGGTGTCGGGCAGGCCGTCATCATCGGACCGCGTGGCGGCCGGAAAGTGCCCCTCCACCAGCGCGGAGACTTCATCGATGGCGCTGCGCAGCGCCTCGACCGGGTTGGCCCCGCGCAGGCCCTCGCGCAGATGGGTGCAGACCCGCTGCCACTGCGCGGGGCTGACCCGGCCGTGCAGGCCGCGGTCGGCCACGATCTCGATGGCGTGGTCGGCCAGCAGCAGGTAGATCAGTACGCCGTTGTTGTGGTGGGTATCCCAGGTGCGCAGCTGGGCGAAGGCCTGCTCGGCCGCCTGCCGCGGGGTCACGCCCCGCCACAGCGCGTGCAGCGGCAGGTCCGCCTCCACCGCGAACATCACCTGGCCGCCATGGCGTGCCTCGCCGGCGGCAATGGCCTCGGTGATGGCCTGCAGGGTGTCCGGCGGGAAGGCCCGCCGCACCGAGGGCGCGACCACATGACGGAGCAGGCGCCGGATCATCACCAGCCCCCCGAGGCGCCGCCGCCACCGGAGCGGCCACCACCACCGCCCCAGCCACCGCCGCCGCCGAAACCGCCACCACCGCCGAAGCCACCGCCCCCACCCCAGCTGCCGCCGCCCCAGCCGCCGCCCCCGGCAAAGCGCCCGGGGTGGCCGGACAGCATCGCCACGACCAGGCCGACGATGCCGGCCAGGCCGCTGGCCAGCAGGGTGGAAGTGAACAGGAACGCGGCCAGCGCCGCGCCGCCGCCGCCGAGCAGGCCGCGCAGCGGGCGTGGCACCCGCGAGAACACCCCGCGCAGGATGCTGCCGGCGAACACGCCGATGAACAGCGCCAGGACCCAGGTATCGCCACCACCACCCGGTTCGTGGCCGCGCTGGCCGCTGACCGGCGCCGGCAACGGCTCGCCATCGACCAGCTTCACCAGCACGGCCGTGGCGTCGGTGATGCCACCGGCGTAATCGCCGCTGCGGAAGCGCGGCACCAGGTATTCCTGGATGACCCGGTTGGCAATGGCATCGGGAATCGCGCCTTCCAGGCCGTAGCCCGGCTCGATGCGCACGCGCCGGTCATCCTTGGCCACCACCAGCAGCACGCCGTCATCCACGCCCTTGCGGCCGATCTGCCACTGGTCGAAGACGCGGGTGGTGTACTGGGCGATGTCCTCGGGCTGGGTGCTGGGCACCACCAGCACCTGCAGCTGGCTGCCCTTGCGCTGCTGCAGGTCCAGTGCCTGCTGCACCAGCGCCTGCTTCTGCGCGGCATCGAGGGTGCCGGTGGTATCGACCACCGGCGAATCCAGCGCGGGAATCGGCGCCAGCGACTGCGCCTGCGAGGCCAGCGGCAGCCACAGCAGGAACGCCAGCAGCAGCGCGGTGGCCAGGCGCATCGGTCAGTGCGCCGGCTGCGGTGCCGGCTGCTGCTGCGGCGTGGTGCCGAAGTCGACCACCGGCGCGTTGGAGATCTGCGCTTCGTTCTCGACGCTGAAGTTGGGCTTGGGCTGGTAGCCGAAGAGCTTCGCGGTGACCAGCTGCGGGAACGAGCGGATGTAGGTGTTGTAGTCCTGCACCTGCTGGATGTAGCGGCCGCGAGCCACGGTGATGCGGTTCTCGGTGCCTTCCAGCTGCGCCTGCAGGTCGCGGAAGTTGGCGTCGGACTTCAGCACCGGATAGTTCTCGGTGACCACCAGCAGGCGCGACAGCGCGCTGCCCAGTTCGCCCTGCGCCTGCTGGAACTGCTTGAGCGAGGCCGGGTCATCGGCGTTGACGTTGATCTGGCCGACGCGCGAGCGGGCGTTGGTGACTTCGGTCAGCACGCGCTCTTCCTGGCTGGCGAAACCTTTGACGGTCTGCACGAGGTTGGGCACCAGGTCGGCGCGGCGCTTGTACTGGTTGAGTACTTCGGACCAGCTGGCCTTGACCGCCTCATCCTTCTGCTGGATGGCGTTGTAGCCGCAGCCGGAGAGCAGGGAGGCCAGCAGCAGCAGGGGCAGGACGCGGGTGAAAAGGCGCATGGCGGGAGTTCCGGGAGGACTGGTTGCCGAGCATGCCATGGTTCGCGTTAACGCCAGCGTGGAGGTCGGCCATCGGGCGGTGCCCCCTCCGCGGTGGTTCAGTGCGGGATCTTGTGATTGGCCGGGAGGGTGGGTTGGCTGGGGGACGCTGCAAGTACGTCCCTGTAAGCTCGGTCGCCGCTTGCTCGTGTGCGATGTCCTGCGCACACGGCAAGACCGGGGTTGGGCGTCCTGCCCAACCCGCCCGAGGCATGCCTCGGGCCCATGGCGGTCACGCCCCCAGCCCACCCACCCTCCCGACCAAGGACGGGTTAACGGCACCGCGCGGGATAGATCAAAAAA
>NZ_JBRRCR010000092.1:0-15824 GCF_056759115.1 Stenotrophomonas sp. STEN087
TGGGGGGGGGGGGGGCCCGGGCGGGGCCTTGATCCCTGGGCGGTCTCCGGGGGTCCTCGCGCCTTTCCGGGTTTTCGGGGAGCCCCCCCGGGACAGGTTGCGGGCACTTCGGGGTCGGATCCCTTTCCCGCCGGGAAAGGGCTCTGACCCCTGATCATGCCGGGGCGTGGGTTGGGCTCAGTGGCCGCGGACGCGCTTGATGATCTTCGCGGCGTCGGCGGCGCTGGCGCGCACCTTGTCCCACTCGCCGTCGGCGATCCAGTTGCCCGGCACCATCCACGAGCCACCGATGCAGACCACGTTCTTCTGCTCCAGGTACTCGGCGGCGGTGTTTTCGGTGATGCCACCTGTCGGGCACAGCTTCAGGTCGGCAACCGGGCCGGCAAGGCCCTTGATCATCGCCAGGCCACCCACGGCCGTGGCCGGGAACAGCTTGCACACGCGGAAGCCGCGCGCGTAGAGCGACAGCAGCTCGGTCGGCGTGGCCGCACCCGGCACCACCGGCAGCGGTGCCGCCGCCAGCGCATCGGCCAGCACCGGCGGCGTACCCGGCGTCACCAGGAAATCCGCGCCCGCATCGATCGACTGCTGCATCTGCTCCACGGTCAGCACCGTGCCCGCACCCACCACCACATCGGGCAGCTCGCGCTTGAGCATCGCCAGCGCTTCCATCGCCACCGGCGTACGCAGCGTCAGCTCGATGGCCGGCAGGCCACCTTCCAGCAGCGCCGCACTCACCGCACGCGCCTGGTCCAGCGTATGAATCGTCACCACCGGCAGGATGCCCGCCGCATGCAGCAACTCCGCCGCCTTCACCTGATGTTGTTCGATACCCATGCTTTTGCCCTTGCTCTTGTTTGTGCTTTTCAGTGATCACTTCGCGGCGCGAGGGCGCCAGCAGACTGTCCGGAGGCGGCGGATAGCCCCCACCAGGACCGCAGGCGCCATGGATGGCGCCTACGAGCCCCCATGGAGGGGTTCACGGCGTGTCCTGGTGGGGGCTATCCGCCGCCTCAACCAGGACACTGACCGCCAACGCGAACCCGCAGCGCTCTCCAACAACTCAGGCGTCCTTCGCCTCATGCGGCGCCGCCGCAGCCGCAGCATCGTGCCCCAGCTCATACTCCGAATCGTAATCCCACGGCCCACCATCCGCCGCCGCCGGCCCGCACGAAATCGAAATCGCACCCTGGTCCGCCGGACCCACCACGCGACGGTTGATCGCGAACAGATTGCGGCCCAGGTCATGCGCCGCCGGTGCCGTGTTCGGCGCCAGCGAACGTGCTGCCCACTCGGCCGCATCCACCAGCACTTCCAGCGTGCCGGCTTCACCGTCCAGGCGGATCATGTCGCCCTCGCGCACCTTGGCCAGCGGGCCACCGCGCGCCGCTTCCGGCGTCACGTGGATCGCCGCCGGGATCTTGCCCGAGGCACCGGACAGGCGACCGTCGGTGACCAGCGCCACGCGCCGGCCCTGGTTCTGCAGCAGGCCCAGCAGCGGCGCCAGCGAATGCAGTTCCGGCATGCCGTTCGCACGCGGGCCCTGGTAACGCACCACCGCCACGAAATGCTCGGGCAGCAGGCCACCGGCGTGCAGCTTGTTCAACACCTGCGGTGCATCGACCACCACGGCCGGTGCCTCGATGGTGCGGTACTGCGGCTTCACCGCCGACAGCTTGATCAGCGACTTGCCCAGGTTGCCGCGCAGCAGGCGCAGGCCACCCTGGCTTTCGAACGGGTTGTCGACGCTGCGCACCACTTCTTCATCGGCGCTGCGTTCCAGGCCCGGCAGGTACACCAGCTTGCCGTCGCGCAGCTGCGGCTCGCGGGCGTAGTCGGCCATGCCGCCACGGGCCACGCTGACGATGTCGCCATGCATCAGGCCGGCCTTGATCAGCTCGCCGAACACGAACGCCGGGCCACCGGCCGCGGCGAAGCGGTTCACGTCGGCCTCGCCGTTCGGATAGACGCGGGCCAGCAGCGGAACCAGCTGCGACAGCTCGTCGAAGTCGTCCCAGGTCAGCACGATGCCGGCGGCGCGGGCCACGGCGATCCAGTGGATGGTGTGGTTGGTCGAACCACCGGTGGCCATCAGCGCGATGACCGCGTTGAGGATCGCGCGCTCGTCGATGATGCGGCCCAGCGGACGGAAATCGTCGCCCAGCGCGGTGATGTCCAGCGCACGCTCGGTGGCTTCGCGGGTCAGCGCATCGCGCAGCGGCGTATCCGGGTTGACGAACGAGGCGCCCGGCAGCTGCACGCCCATCGCTTCCAGCAGCACCTGGTTGGAATTGGCGGTGCCGTAGAAGGTGCAGGTGCCGACGCCGTGGTACGAGGCGGACTCGGCTTCCAGCAGTTCCTCGCGGGTGGCTTCGCCGGCGGCGTAGCGCTCGCGCACTTCGGCCTTCTGCTTGTTCGGAATGCCCGGGGTCATCGGGCCGGCCGGCACGAACACCGCCGGCAGGTGGCCGAAGGCCAGTGCGCCGATCAGCAGGCCCGGCACGATCTTGTCGCACACGCCGAGGTGGATGGTGGTGTCGAACATGTCGTGGCTGAGGCCGATGGCCGTGGCCTGCGCGATCACGTCGCGCGAGAACAGCGACAGTTCCATGCCGCCGCGTCCCTGGGTCACGCCGTCGCACATCGCCGGCACGGCGCCGGCCACCTGTGCGGTCGCGCCGAGTTCGCGGGCGACCTCACGGATCTGCTCCGGATAGGTCTCGAACGGCTGGTGCGCCGACAGCATGTCGTTGTAGGCGGTGATGATGCCGAGGTTCGGGGTCACGCCGCCGCGCAGGCGGCTCTTGTCGGTCGTGCCGCAGGCGGCGAAGCCGTGGGCGAGGTTGCCGCAGCTCAGGCGGCTGCGGAACGGGCCATCGCGCAGGGCGGCGTCGATCGCGGCCAGGTAGGCGGCGCGCGACGCGGCGCTGCGGCGGATGACGCGATCGGTGATGGCTTGCAGTTGCGGATGGAGGCTCATTGGCTACCAGCGTTCAAGGTGGCGAGAGGCAAGCGGCAGCGGACGCCGCCGCCGACGTCAATCAGCCCAGTGCACGCGCAGGCGCGCGCCGTCCAGGTTGATTGCATTGAGGATCGGGTACTGCTGCGCATCGTTGCTGTCCAGCGCCTGGCGCAGGACCTGCAGCTTCTGCTTGCCGCGCAGCAGCAGCAGGCGCTGGCGGCACTGGCCCAGGCCACGCGGGGTCAGGGTGATGCGCAGCGGCCACTGGTTGGCACCGGGGCAGCCGGTGGCATCCAGCGCGGCGTAGGGCAGGGTGCTTTCCAAGGCACGGGCCAGATCCTTCGAGCCCGGGAACAGCGAGGCGGTGTGGCCATCGTTGCCCATGCCCAGCGCCACGACGCTCGGCGCCTGGCTGTGCTGGGCCTGCAGGTTGGCGGTGTACACGCATTCGGGCAGCGGCTTGCCGATGCGCACCAGCGGATCGAAGTGGGCACCTTCGGCGCGCTTGAGCAGGTTCTCGCGCACCAGCCAGGCGTTGCTGTCGCGATCCTGCGGCGACAGCCAGCGCTCATCGGCCAGGCTCACTTCCACCCGGTCCCAGAGCACGTCCAGCTCGGCCAGCGCCTGGTACACCGGCGCCGGGGTGGTGCCACCGGACAGCAGGATGCGGGCGCGGCCCACTTCGTTGATGTCGTGGTTGATCGCCTGGGCCATTTCGGCGGCCACGGCTTCGATCCAGCCATCGGCATCGCCATGGCTGATGAAGTCGATGCGGTCGTCGTGGAAGGTCGGGCTCATGCGGCAACTCCTGTAGCGTCACGTTCGGCGTCGGCGGCATAGGCGGCGGCGCCCAGCAGCCCGGGGCAGGGGTGCATGATCGCCAGCGACGGCACCCGCGCCATGATCGAAGAGAACCGGCCCTTGTGTTCGAAGCGCTGGCGGAAACCGGAATGCTGCAGCGAATCGAGCATCTTCGGCACCAGCCCACCGGTCAGGAACACGCCGTCCCACGCGCCCTGCACCAGCACCAGGTCACCTGCGATGGCACCGAACACGGCGCAGAACACGTCCACCGTGCGCATCGCCTGCGGGTCACCCAGCGCGGCACGCGCGGTGACGTCGGCCGGCTGCAGCTGGCCCGGATCGAAACCGGCCATCTCGCACACGGCGCGATGGATGTTGACCAGGCCGGGGCCGCAGATCAGGCGTTCGTTGGAGACGCGGCCGAACTGCTCGGACAGGATCTCCAGGATGCGGATCTCCTCCGGCGTGCCCGGCGGGAAGCTGACGTGGCCACCTTCGGTTTCCAGCGGATAGCTGCGGCCGTGGCGCACGATCAGGCCGCCGACACCGAGGCCGGTGCCCGGACCGATCACGCCGTAGTTGCGCGATTCGCCCGGTGCGGCCGGGGTCCAGTGCGCGCCGCCGATCTGGATCACGTCATGCGGCTGCAGCAGGGCCACGGCCATCGCCTGTGCGGCGAAGTCGTTGATCAGGTGCAGTTCGTCGAAGCCGAGCATGGTCGCGGTGCGGCTGCGCGAGATCACCCACGGGTGGTTGGTGATACGTGCTTCGTCACCGTCCACGCGGCCGGCCACCGCGAACACGCCGCGGCGCGCAGTGGCGCCGGCCTGTTCCAGGTAGTGGCGTGCGGCATCACCCAGCGAGGGGAACTCAGCCACCGCGTATTCGCGGATGCTGTCCTTCTGCAGGGGCGCGTCCAGCGAGGTGTCGGCGAGGGCGAAGCGGGCGTTGGTGCCGCCGATGTCGGCGACCAGCACGGGCTGGCTGCCGACACTCATGCCGATGCTCCGCTGTCCGGGGCGTCAACGCCCTGCGGCAGGAAGTCGGTGGCGTTGTCCGGGCCCCACTGGCCGGCCGGGTAGGGTTCCAGCGGCAGGTTGGCGGCCTTCCAGGCATCGGCCACGCTGTCGATCCAGGCCCAGGCCGCGCGCACTTCGTCGTCGCGCACGAACAGGGTGTGGTTGCCGTTGAAGGCGTCCAGGAACAGGCGCTCGTAGGCGATGCGGCGGTGCAGGCCGGTCGGCACGGACAGTTCCAGTTCCAGCGGGTGCAGTTCCAGCGCGCCCCATTCCGGGCCGGCCAGGCTGCTCATCAGGCCCAGTTCGATGTTTTCCTGCGGCTGCAGCTGGAACACCAGGCGGTTCGGCGCGGCCTGCGCACGCTGCGGGCGCTCGAACAGCCAGTGGGTGACCGGCTTCAGCGTGACCACCACGCGGGTGGTGCGCTCGGGCAGGCGCTTGCCGGTGACCAGGTGGAACGGCACGCCGCTCCAGCGCCAGTTGTCGATGTGCGCGGTGACGCCGGCGAAGGTTTCCACGTCGCTGCCTTCCGGCGGCTGGTAGGCCTGGGCCGGCTGGCCGTTGATGCTGCCGGCGGTGTAGCGGCCGCGGATGCTGTCACGGGCGGCGTGCTTGGCGTCCAGCGGGCGCAGGGCGCGCAGCACCTTGACCTTCTCGTCGCGGATGCGGTCGGCTTCCAGCGAGGCCGGCGGCTCCATCGCGACCATGCACAGCAGCTGCAGGATGTGGCTCTGCACCATGTCGCGCAGCGCGCCGGAGCGGGCGTAGTACGCGTCGCGACCGTCCACGCCTTCGCTCTCGGCCACCAGGATGTGCACCGATTCGATGTAGTTGCGGTTCCACACTGCTTCCAGCAGCGTGTTGCCGAAGCGCAGGGCGATCAGGTTCTGCACCGCCGCCTTGCCCAGGTAGTGGTCCAGGCGGAACACGCGGTCTTCGTCGATCCACTGGCCGATGGTGGAGATGATCTCCTCGGCGCTCTCGCTGTCGCTGCCGATCGGCTTTTCCAGCATCAGGCGCGACGGTGCTGCCAGGGCGCCGCCCTTGGCCAGGCCTTCGCAGGTGGAGATGTACAGGCCCGGCGGGATGGCCAGGTAGCTGACGCAGCGGCGGTCGACCAGGTCGGAGACGGCGGCGGCGACCGAGTCGACGTCACGCAGGTCCACCGAGCGGTAGTCGATGCGGCGCAGCAGGGAGGCGATGTCCTCCTGGCTGGCCATCGGCATGGCCTGCTGCAGTCGCGGCCGCAGGATATCGTGGAAGGCTTCGGTGTCATGGCCGGACAGGGCCAGCGCACGGATGCGGAAGTCCTCCGGCAGCAGGCCGTCGCCAAGCAGGCGCAGCAGCGAAGGGAACAGGTAGCGCTGGGCCAGGTCGCCTGTGGCACCAAACAGGAAGAGGGTGTCGTGCATCGCTCGAGTTTCAGATCCGGGTGACATCGTTGTCAATCGCTTCATGGCTGGGTTCAGGGGACATCCGCGCTACTGTCTGTCCGAGGCTCGATGGGGGCGGATTTCCGGCAGGCCGGAAGACCGTTCCATTCGTAACCACTACGACGATGACCTTTCGTCTGGTCGTCGAAGCAGATCGGCGCGCACCGACGTTCGGATAGTGCCACGTGAAAACGTTTACATGGCAGAATGGGCAACTGTATTCGATTGCAGTGGTCGCCGTCATGCGGCAGCTGCGCAATCATCACTGCCATCGGGAGGGCCGAGGCAGTCCCCAATGACAGCCCGGCGTCGGGCGGACTGGATAGATTGAAATGGCAAAAGTGCAGTTGCAGGGTGTGCGCAAGGTCTACGACAACGGCCAGGTCGCGGTGAAGGACGCCACCTTCGAGGTCGCCGATGGCGAGCTCATGGTGCTGGTCGGACCGTCCGGGTGTGGCAAGTCGACCCTGCTGCGGATGGTGGCGGGTCTTGAGGAGATCAGCGGTGGCACGCTGGCCATCGGTGACCGGGTGGTCAACGATGTGGCGCCGAAGGATCGCGACATCGCCATGGTGTTCCAGAGTTATGCGCTTTACCCGCACATGACCGTGGCCGAGAACCTGGCCTTCGGCCTGAAGCTGCGTGGCCACGACAAGGCGACCATCGACAAGCGCATCGCCGAGGCGGCGCAGACGCTGGGCCTGACCGAGATGATGGACAAGCTGCCCAAGGCGATGTCCGGCGGCCAGCGCCAGCGCGTGGCCCTGGGCCGTGCACTGGTGCGCGAGCCGGCGGTGTTCCTGCTGGACGAGCCGCTGTCCAACCTGGATGCCAAGCTGCGCCACAGCGTGCGTACCGAAATCGCGCAGCTGCACCGCAAGCTGGGCACCACCATGATCTACGTGACGCATGACCAGGTCGAAGCAATGACCTTGGGCCAGCGCATCGTGGTGCTGAAGGACGGCATCATCCAGCAGATCGACACGCCGATGGCGCTGTACGACCGCCCGGCCAACCTGTTCGTGGCCGGCTTCCTCGGCAGCCCGGCGATGAACGTGCTGCGCGGCACGCTGCAGGGCGATGCCGGCGGCGTGACCGTGGTCGATGGCGAATGGCGCGCACCGCTGGGCCAGGCCACCATCGACCCGGCATGGCTGCAGAAGTCGATTGCCGTGGGCGTGCGTCCGGAGCACCTGCAGCCGGCGGGTGTCGACGATACGCATGCGTTCACCGCACGCATCGAGGGCATCGAGCCGGTCGGCAACGAGATCTTCGTCAATCTCAGCAGCGGCAAGCATGCGCTGACCATGCGCGTGGCGCCGCAGTCGCTGCCGGGCGTGGGCGAGGACATCCGCGTGGCGATCCACCCGCAGGGCCTGCATTTCTTCGATGCGGAAACCGGCGAGCGCCTGTAAGGGGTAGTGCCGGCCGCTGGCCGGCACCTTCAGAAGCGTGCGTACCAACGGTCCGCACCTACCAGGTCCACATCCACCGGATTGTCGTGCGGACCAACGGTCCGCACCTACCGCGTGGATGCGGGGCGCGCCCTCAGCGCGCCAGGCCATCCAGCAGCGGCACCCGCTGCGCGACCACGCCACCCACCTGCAGCTCCGCATCACTGGTTTCCAGTGGCAGCACCGCCAGGGCCAGATCGCCGGCCACGCTGGCAATGCTGCCCAGCGCTGCGCCGTCCTGCTGCACGACATCACCGGCCTGCGCCGGGGCGGCGGCATGCAGCAGCTGCACCGCGCGCTTGGCCTTGCCGAGGAAGTGGGTGCGGGCCACGATTTCCTGGCCCGGGTAGCAGCCCTTCTTCACGCTGTAGCCGTTCAGCCGGTCCAGGCCCAGCTGCTGCGGTGTCCACACTTCGCGCTGGCTTTCTTCCAGGCGCGGCAGGCCGAAGCGCAGGTCAGCCTGGCGCCAGGCCAGGGCGAACGCGGCTTCGTCGGCCTCGCTGCCAGCCGCAAACCCTTCAACCGGACCGATGCGCAGGGTGCGCGGCAGGGCATCGCTGCCCAGATCCAGTTCCCAACCCGCCTCGCCACCACCGGCAATCGCCGCGCCACTGGCCGCTTCCGGCGCAGTGAACGCGCCCGCCACGGCAAGATCCGCATGCACCTGAAGTTTCACCTTGCGGCGGAACACGAAGCGCTGCAGTTGCGACGCAATCGCATCTGCATCGCCATCGGCCAGCACCAGCATCACGTGATCCTCGGCCAGTCGCAGCAGCTGGAACACCGTCAGGGTGCGGCCCTTGGCGCTCAGCCAGGCGCTCCACTGCCAGTGCTGCAGGGGCAGGGCGGTCACGTCGCTGCTGAACTGGGCGTGGGCGAAAACGGCCGCATCGGCGCCCTGCAGGCTCAGCAGCTGGTGGCCGGGCAGGCGCGGATATGCGAGGAAAGCAGGGGGAAGGTTGTCAGGCACGTGAACGAGGTCTAAAATTTGTGCGTTGCGAGACCGAACATGATAGGCCAAACAACCCCCACTCCCGACGACGAAACTGAAGCCCCGCTGGTTCCCGCGGCACCCGTGCCCGTGGAAAAACCAGAGGCGGAGGAGGAATTCGGCGGCCGCGGCGGACTTGATCCGGTGCGGTATGGCGATTGGGAGAAAAACGGACGCTGCATCGATTTCTGATCAGCATTGAGCCAACGCGGCATCGTGCCGCCCAGCCGAGACAACGAGCCCAGCGAAATGGCGACCAGACAACGCCCCCTATCCCCGCACCTCCAGGTGTATCGCTGGCAGATTCAGATGGCCACCTCGATCCTGCATCGAGCCACTGGCGTCTTTCTGTCCGTGGGTGCCCTCATCATCGCTGCCGGCCTGCTGGCCCTGATGATGGGCCCCGATTCGTGGAACTGCTTCACCGGCCATGCCGGGGCCTGGTATGGCCGCGTGTTCCTGTTTGCGTGGACATGGTCGTTCGCCTATCACCTGTGCAATGGCATCCGCCACGTCGTGCAGGACTTCGCCGTTGGTTTCAGCATCCCGGCCTTCGTACGCAGCAGCTGGATCTCGGTCTTCGGCAGCCTGGTGATCACCGCGCTGGTCTGGGCCTACGTGTTGTTCGGAGGTGCCGCATGAGCAAGTTCCGTACCCCGCTGAAGAACGTGCGCGGCCTTGGTTCGGCCAAGACCGGCACCGAGCACTTCGTGCACCAGCGCCTGACCGCCGCCGCCCTGGTGGTGCTGGGCCTGTGGTTCCTGGTGTTCGTGGTGCGCATGGCCGGCGCCGATTACGCCACGGCCGTGGCCACCATCGCCAAGCCGTGGAATGCCGTGCCGCTGATCGGCCTGCTGATCACCATGTTCTGGCACGCACAGCTCGGCATGCAGGTCGTGCTGGAAGATTACATCCACGAATCGCTGCTGGCCCTGGTGCTGCAGACCGCGGTGAAGTTCGTCGCCGTGCTCGGCATGATCGTCAGTGTGTTTGCGGTGGGCCGCATCGCCCTCGGCGTTGCCTGAGCCCAGGCACCAAGACAGGAATCCAGACTAGATGTCCGCTTACAAGATCACCGAACACAAGTACGACATGGTCGTGGTGGGCGCCGGCGGCGCCGGCCTGCGCGCCACGTTCGGCCTTGCCGCCAAGGGCCTGCAGACCGTGTGCCTGACCAAGGTCTTCCCGACCCGTTCGCACACCGTCGCTGCACAGGGTGGCATTTCCGCCGCGCTCGCCAACATGGGCGAAGACGATTGGCGCTACCACTTCTACGACACCATCAAGGGCTCGGACTGGCTGGGCGACCAGGACGCCATCGAGTACATGTGCCGTGAGGCCATCCCGGCCATCATCGAGCTCGAGCACTACGGCGTGCCGTTCAGCCGCACCGCCGAAGGCAAGATCTACCAGCGCCCGTTCGGCGGCATGACCACCAAGTACGGCGAAGGCCCGGCGGCGCAGCGTACCTGCGCGGCGGCCGACCGTACCGGTCACGCCATGCTGCACACCCTGTACCAGCAGTCGCTCAAGCACGACGCGCGCTTCATGATCGAGTACTTCGCACTCGACCTGATCTTCGATGACGAAGGCGTGTGCCGTGGCGTGCTGGCCCTGGACATGGCCGACGGCACGCTGCACCTGTTCCGCGCCCAGGGCGTGGTGCTGGCCACCGGCGGCTACGGCCGTGCGTACTTCAGCGCCACCTCGGCGCACACCTGCACCGGCGACGGTGGCGGCCTGGCCATGCGTGCCGGCATCGCCATGCAGGATATGGAGTTCGTGCAGTTCCACCCGACCGGCATCTACGGCGCCGGCTGCCTGATCACCGAGGGTGTCCGCGGTGAAGGCGGCATCCTGCGCAACAGCAGCGGCGAGCGCTTCATGGAGCGCTACGCACCGCATTACAAGGATCTGGCCTCGCGTGACGTGGTGGCCCGTTCGATGACCATCGAGATCCGCGAAGGCCGCGGCGTCGGCGAGCACAAGGATCACATCCTGCTCGACCTGACCCACCTCGGCCCGGGCGTGATCGACGAGAAGCTGCCGGGCATCGCCGAGAGCGCGCGCATCTTCGCCGGCGTCGACGTGCACAAGCAGCCGATCCCGGTCATCCCGACCGTGCACTACAACATGGGCGGCATTCCGACCAACTTCCACGGCGAAGTCGTGCGCAAGGATGGTGACAACCCCGATGCCGTGGTGCCGGGCCTGTACGCCATCGGCGAAGCCGCCTGCGTGTCCGTGCACGGCGCCAACCGCCTGGGCTCGAACTCGCTGCTCGACCTGGTGGTGTTCGGTCGTGCCGTGGCCAACCGCTGCGCCGAGACCATCAAGCCGGGCGCTGCGCACAAGCCGCTGCCGGCCGATGCCTGCGACAAGGCGCTGGGCCTGCTGGACAAGCTGCGTTACGCCAATGGCGATACGCCGACCTCGGTCATCCGCGACAACATGCAGCGCACGATGCAGGCCGACGCCGCCGTCTTCCGTACCAGCCAGACGCTGAAGGAAGGCTGCGAGAAGATGGCCACCGTGTTCGATTCGTTCCAGGACGTGAAGGTCAGCGACCGTTCGCTGGTCTGGAATTCGGACCTGATCGAGACCTACGAGCTGAACAACCTGCTGCTGAACGCGGTGGCGACGATCAACTCGGCGGAACAGCGCAAGGAAAGCCGTGGTGCGCACGCGCACGAGGACTTCCCGGACCGCGACGACGTCAACTGGCACAAGCACACGCTGGTCACCGTCGACGAGAAGGGCAAGTGCAGCTTCGACTACCGTCCGGTGCACATGTACACGCTGACCGACGAGGTCGACGTGGTGCCGCCGAAGCCGCGCGTGTACTGATCGCGACCCCCGCCTACCATGCAATCCGCGCCTTGATGGCGCGGGCCGCCTGAGCCAACGAGAGCAGCCATGGCCGAGTTTTCACTCCCCAAGAATTCCAAGGTCACGAAGGGCCAGCACTTCCCCGCCAAGAGCGGCGGCAAGAACCTGCGCACCTTCAAGATCTACCGCTGGAGTCCGGACGACGACAGCAATCCGCGCACCGATACCTATGAGATCGATCTGGACGCCTGCGGCCCGATGGTCCTGGACGCGCTGATCAAGATCAAGAACGAGATCGATCCGACCCTGACCTTCCGTCGCTCCTGCCGCGAAGGTATCTGCGGTTCGTGCGCGATGAACATCGACGGCACCAACACCCTGGCCTGCACCCGCGCCATCGCGGACTGCGGCAAGAAGGAAGTGCCGATCTACCCGCTGCCGCACATGAGCGTGGTCAAGGATCTGGTTCCGGACCTGACCCACTTCTACGCGCAGTACGCCTCGATCAAGCCGTGGATCCGTACCCAGACCCCGGCACCGCCGGACCGTGAGCGCCTGCAGTCGCCGGAGGACCGCAAGAAGCTCGACGGCCTGTACGAGTGCATCCTGTGCGCCTGCTGCTCGACCAGCTGCCCGAGCTACTGGTGGAACGGCGAGCGTTACCTGGGTCCGGCGATCCTGCTGCAGGCCTACCGCTGGATCATCGACTCGCGCGATGAGGACACCGGTGCGCGCCTGGACGATCTGGAAGATCCGTTCAAGCTGTACCGCTGCCACACCATCATGAACTGTGCCCGGACCTGCCCGAAGGGCCTGAACCCGGCGCTGGCGATCGCTGAGATCAAGAAGCTGATGATGGAACGCCGCGCCTGATACAGGCCTGGCGGTACCCGGTAGAGCCACGCCATGCGTGGCTGCACCAACCAGCAGAGCCACGCCATGCGTGGCTTTGCTGTATCTGGAGAAACACGATGGACGAAGAAACCCTGCTGAAGAAGCTGCGCTGGCGCTGCCGCCGCGGCATGCGCGAGCTGGACCAGCTGTTCGGCCGCTACCTCGACCGCGAATGGAGCACTGCGCCGACCGAAGAGCGCGAGGTTTTCCTGTTCCTGCTCGAATGCGAGGACGATAAGTTGTGGCGCTGGTTCATGGGCTACGAGGCCTGCCCGCATGCCCACGCCGTGCCCCTCATGCAGAAGATCCTCGCCCTCAAGGCTTGAGTGGCGACCCTCGCGGCTGCAGGCCGGCGCGCAGGCGCTGGTACTGCTGGCCGCGCCCTGGCTGCTGCGCGCCTTGGCCCTGCCGGAAGACCGGTACTGGCCGGTGCTGGTGGCGGTCTGGCTGCTGGGCCTGGCCCAGCTGGGCTGGCGACTGCGCCGGCCCGCGCGCCGGCTTGAGCTGACCACGCTGCCGGCGCCGCTGCAGCTGGATGGTGCCGATATCGACGCACCACGGCTGGTGGTGCGCGGCCCCTGGCTGCTGCTGCACTGGCGTGTCGACGGCCGGCGCGGGCGCCTGCTGTTCTGGCCGGACGTGCTCGCCCACCGGCAGCGACGTGAACTGCGACTGGCCGTGTCCGCACGCAGCGTTTCACGCCGACCCCGTACGATGGCACCATAGACTGAATTGACTGGCGTGCCTGCATGTTCAAACCCATCCCCGTGGCCATCGGCCTGCGCTACCTGCGCGCCAAGCGCCGCAACGGCTTCATCTCCTTCATTTCAATGGCATCGATCCTGGGCATCGCGCTCGGCGTCACGGTGCTGATCACCACCCTGGCGGTGATGAGCGGTTTCCAGAAGGAAATCCGCAGCCGCCTGCTGCAGATGACCGCCCATACCACCATCAGCCGCGACGGCGAGCCGATGCCGGACTGGATGCGCGTGGTCGACGTGGCCAACAAGGATCCCCGCGTGGCCGGCGCCGCGCCGTACATCGAGATCCAGTCGATGATCAGCGGCCCGCGCGTGCAGGGTGCGATCATCCAGGGCATCGAACCGGCGCTGGAGCCGAAGGTGTCGGTGATCGACAAGAAGATCACCAAGGGCAGCTATGACAGCCTCAAGCCGGGCAGCTTCAACCTGCTGCTGGGCAAGGAGCTGGCCATCTGGCTGGGCGTGGACGTGGGCGACCAGGTGCTGGTGACGTTCGCCGAAGTGCAGGGCACCCCGGCCGGTGCGGTGCCACGGATGAAACGCTTCACCGTCAGCGGTCTGTTCGAGGCCGGCTACAACGAGGTCGACCGTGGCGTCGGCTTCGCCAACATGAAGGACCTCGAGCGCGTGCTGCGCTCCGACGGCGCCACCGGCGTACGCCTGAAACTGCACGACATGGACCGCTCGCTGGAAGTGGGCGTGGACCTGGCGCAGAACCTGGGCGGCGCGTACCGGGTGAGTGACTGGACCCAGCAGAACGCCAACCTCTACCACTCGCTGCGGATGGAGAAGGTGGTGATGGGCATCCTGCTGTCGCTGATCATCGCGATGGGTGCCTTCAACCTGGTCTCCTCGCAGGTGATGCTGGTGACCGACAAGCAGGCCGACATCGCCATCCTGCGCACGCTGGGCCTGACCCCGGGCGGGGTGATGCAGGTGTTCATGGTGCAGGGCTCGCTGATCGGCATCTTCGGCACCCTTGCCGGCCTGATCGGTGGCATCACCCTGACCTTGAACCTCGAGCGCATCCTCGGTGCCATCGAGTCGCTGTTCAACGTCAAGCTGCTGCCGGAGGACGTGTACTACATCACCGGCCTGCCGACCGACATGCAGACCGGCGATATCGTGGCGATCACGCTCATCGCGTTGCTGATGAGTTTCCTGGCCACCCTGTATCCCGCCTGGCGGGCAGCACGCACCCAGCCGGCGGAGGCCCTGCGCTATGAATAAGGTCGTCAACCGCGGCGATGAAGTGATCCGTGCCGAGGGCCTGGGCAAGACCTACGCCGAAGGCCGCATGCAGACCCCGGTGTTCGACGGGCTCGACCTGAAGGTCAATGCCGGCGAAACGGTGGCGATCATCGGTGCCTCCGGCGCCGGCAAGAGCACCCTGCTGCACCTGCTGGGCGGCCTGGATGTGCCGACCGCAGGTGAGGTGTTCGTCACCGGACAGCGCATGTCGACCCTGTCGGACACCGCGCGTGGCCTGCTGCGCAACCAGGCGCTGGGCTTCGTCTACCAGTTCCACCACCTGCTGCCGGAATTCACCGCGCTGGAAAACGTGATGATGCCGGTGATGCTGGCCGGTACCGGCGTGCCCGAAGCCAGCCAGCGTGCGACCGCGCTGCTGGAAGCGGTCGGCCTGGGCCATCGCCTGGACCACAAGCCGGGCGAACTTTCCGGTGGCGAGCGCCAGCGTGCCGCCGTGGCGCGTGCGCTGGTCAACCATCCGGCCTGCGTGCTCGGCGATGAGCCGACCGGCAACCTGGATGACCGCACCGCGGCCACCGTGTTCGAGCTGATGCTGGAGCTCAACCGTGCTCGCCACACCAGCCTGGTACTGGTGACCCACGACCGCAGCCTCGCGCGTCGCCTGGACCGTGTGCTGGAACTGCGCGAAGGGCGTCTGCACGCATTGGCACACGCTGACGTCTGAGGCGCTGGCCTCGCTCTCCGGGGCTGGCTTCGCTCTGGTAGATGCCGACCTTGGTCGGCTGCTTTTGCAGGCCGAGCGCCAACCAAGGTTGGCGACTACAGGGCTGCGCCGACCGGCGGCTGAATCGGGCCGCCGGCCGTTGCGCCGGCGTTGCACGGCCGGGCGCATGATGTGCGCAGTTCCCCGCTGGAGATCGCCATGAAGACCCCGTTGCTGATCGCCGGCCTGTGCCTGGCGCTGGCCGCTTGCGCCACCACCGGCCTGACCAGTGCCGACCGCCTGGAGCTGTACCGCGCCCACGCTGGTCCGGCGCAGAAGGACATGCAGTTCCTGGGCACGCTCAACGGCTGGACCGAGCTGGGTGACAGCGCGCTGGCAGTCTGGACCAAGCCGAGCGAAGCCTACCTGCTGGAACTGACCGGGCCGTGCCCGGATCTTTCGTATGCGCCTGCCATCGGCCTGACCAGCCACATGGGCCGCGTCAGCGCGCCGTTCGACAAGGTGATCGTACGCGACCCGACCGGCGGCCCGCGCCTGCCGTGCTTCATCAAGACGATCCGCAAGCTGGACGTCAAATCGCTGCGCGCGCAGGAAAAGGACATGCGCCAGGCGCAGGTGCAGGAGCGCGAAGCGCCCGCGGAATAATCGGGTAGCGGGGGGGGGGGGCCGGCCCGGGGGGGGGGGGGGCGGGGGGGGGGCGGGGGGGCGGCCGGGCGGCGGCGGGGGGCGGGGGGCGGGGGG
>NZ_JBRRCR010000093.1:0-15520 GCF_056759115.1 Stenotrophomonas sp. STEN087
CCCCCCCACCTCTGCAACCGGAGGTGCGGCCCCCGCGCCGTAACCCATATCACCCCGCCAAGCCCGCCCCCCGCCCGCCACTACCAGAGCGGGGTCGGATCCCTTTGCCGCAGGCAAAGGGCTCTGACCCCATTCAACACACACACGCACCTGCAACGGGGTCAGAGCCCTTTCCGTTGGAAAGGGATCCGACCCCTGCGCTCAATCCTCTTCTTCTTCCGGCACCTGGTACGCATTCAACGTGCGGGCCTTGCGCTTGGGCGCGGTGAACGGGGTCGGGGTCGGCACGCCCGGCAGCGCGCTGCCGAACACCATGTGCGCACCGGCACGCAGGCTGCCGCCAGCCATTTCCAGCTCGAAACGCTCGGCATCGCGCTCGCGGATCTGCTCGGCGATCTCCTGCGCATCATCCTCGTCAGCGCCCAACTCCATCAGCGCGGCCTGGCCGAACATCAGCGCCGATTCAAACGTCTCGCGGATCTGGAAATCGACGCCGGCATGGATCAGGCGCAGCGAGTGCTCGCGGTCGAACGAGCGCACCAGCAGCTTGGCCTGCGGGAATTCATGCGCGACCAGCTCGACGATGCGGTCGGCATCCTCGGCATTGTTCACGCAGACCGCAATCGCCCGCGCGGAACCTGCACCCGAGGCGTGCAGCACGTCAAGACGGGTGCCATCGCCGTAGTAGATCTTGAAACCGAAGCGCTCGGCGTTGTGGATCATCTCCACGTCGTTGTCAATGATGGTCACGTCCACGTCGCGGGCCAGCAGCGACTGGCTGGCCACCTGGCCGAAGCGGCCGAAGCCGATCATCAGCACGCTGCCGGACAGGCCGTCGGCAGTGTCCACGCCTTCCAGGCTCACTTCCGGCTTCGGCGCCACGCGCTTGTAGACCAGCACCACCAGCGGGGTCAGCGCCATCGACAGCACCACCACGGCGGTGAAGTTGGCATTGATGTCCATGTCGATGACGCCGCCACTGGCGGCGGCGGAGAACAGCACGAAGGCGAATTCGCCGCCCTGCGCCATCAGCACGCCGCGGTCAATCGCCTGCGCGTGGTCGCTGCCCATCACCCGCGCAACGACGTAGATGCACAGCGCCTTGGCCGCCATCAGCGCCAGCACCAGGCCGACGATCATCGGCCAGTTGCCAGCCACCACGCCCAAGTCCAGCGCCATGCCCACGCTGAGGAAGAACAGCCCCAGCAGGATGCCGCGGAACGGCTCGATGTCCGCTTCGATCTGGTGACGGAAGGTGGATTCGCTCAGCAGCACGCCGGCAAGGAACGCGCCCATCGCCATCGACAGGCCGGACAGCTGCATCAGCAACGCCGCACCCAGCACCACCAGCAGCGCGGCGGCGGTCATCACTTCGCGTGCTTTCGATTCGGCAAGCAGGCGGAACAGCGGATTGAGCAGGAAGCGGCCGACCAGCACCAGGCCGACGATGGCACCCACGCCGATCGCCACCGACAGCCAGCGCGAGCCCTCGCCATCGGCACTGCCGGCGCTCGGTGCCATCCACGCCACCAGGGCCAGCAGCGGCACGATCAGCAGGTCTTCGAACAGCAGGATGGAGACGATCTTCTGCCCCGACGGCAGCGCGATGTCACCGCGCTCGGCCAGCAGCTGCATCACCACCGCGGTGGAGGTGAGCACGAAGCCGGTGGCGCCGATGAAGGCAACCTGCCACGGCAGGCCGAACAGCTTGGCGATGCTGGTCAGCACCAGCGCACAGGTGACGATCTGCAGCGTGCCCAGCCCGAAGATTTCCTTGCGCAGGCTCCACAGGTGCGAGGGGCGCATTTCCAGGCCGATGACGAACAGGAACATCACCACGCCCAGCTCGGCCGTATGCAGGATCGCCTGCGGGTCGGAGAACCAGCCCAGGCCGAACGGTCCGATCGCCAGGCCCGCGGCGAAGTAACCCAGCACCGAACCCAGGCCGAGCCTGCGGAACAGGGGCACCATCACCACTGCCGCGCCCAACAGGGCGACGACCTTGACCAGTTCGCTGGTCGCTGCTTCTACCGCCATGCGGTGTATCCCCGAAAACCGAAATCGGCCTCAACGATAGAGCAAGTTTTCTGACGGCAATAGCATCGACGTTGCGTTTAGTTGTGCCGGAAATGGAACGATGGCGGGATTGATACCCAGCATCGTTCCGGAATAGCCGACATTCATCCACGCATGGCGTGGATCTACTGGATTATCGCGGCGTGTCATCGACGCATCGCGTGGATCAACGCCGCAGTAGATCCACGCCATGCGTGGATGAGGGTGCGCAGCGATCACCCGACCCGGCAAAACGCGGCGTAATCGATATACCCCGGGAACGGCACCCCGGGCGCACACACCGGGCACTGCGGATCGGGCTGGATGCGGGTTTCGCGGAAGCGCATGCCCAGCGCATCGAAGCGCAGCAGCCGGCCGACCAGCGGCTCGCCGATGCCCAGCAACAGCTTCAATACCTCGGTAGCCTGCAGCACCCCAGCCAGGCCGGGCAGCACGCCGAGCACGCCCGCCTCGGAACAGTTGGGCGCGAACTCCGGCGGCGGCGGTTCAGGGAACAGGCAGCGGTAGCACGGGGCCGCGCCACGCTGGCGGCCCGCATCAAACACGCTTACCTGCCCGTCAAAGCGCTCGATGGCGGCATAGACCATGGGCTTCGCGTGCTTGATGCAGGCATCGTTGAGCAGGTAGCGCAGCGGGAAGTTGTCCGAGCCGTCCAGCACCACGTCGACGCCGTCCAGCAGGCGATCGACGTTCTCCGAGCTCACCCGCTCGGGCACGGCTTCGACCTCGATGGACGGATTCAACGCCAGCAGCCGCTCGCGCGCCGAATCCACCTTCAGCTGGCCGACGCTGGCCTCGGTATGCACGATCTGCCGGTGCAGGTTGCTGCGCTCGACCCGGTCGTGGTCGGCAAAACGCAGATGCCCCACCCCGGCCGCCGCCAGATAGAAGCCTGCGGGCGCGCCCAGGCCACCCGCGCCTAGCACCAGCACACGCGACTGCTGCAGGCGGCGCTGGCCGGACTCACCCACCTGCGGCAGCAGCAGATGGCGCGAATAGCGGTCGTAGAAATCGCGGTCGGCGGCATCCAGCATCGGCTGCACCAGCGGCAGCCCCTGCTCGCGCCAGGCCACGGTGCCGCCGGCCACGGAGGCCACGTTTGAATAGCCTGCGGCCAGCAGCGCCTGCGCCGCGTCGGCCGATCGCTTGCCGCTCTGGCAGATCAGCAGGATGTCCTGGCCCTGGACCGGCAGATGCGCGACCGGGTCGGCCAGCAGATCATCCTTGGCCACGCCACGCGCGCCCTCGGCCATGCCACCGGCACGCTCATGCGCCTGGCGCACGTCGATCAGCACTGCACCGTGGGCCACGCGCGCCTGCGCCTGCTGCGGGGAAAGCTCTGGAATGCTCATGCGCCTATTGTAGGACGGCCGCGGGGCGCGGGCGGACGCGGTAGAGTCGACCGTTGGTCGACTGCCGTTGGCGTAATGCCGAAACCCCGCGCTGCGCGCGGTAGTCGACTGACAGTCGACTCTACCCCGTCGGTTTCCGTCGGTAGCGCCGG
The DNA here is from genome assembly GCF_056759115.1 of Stenotrophomonas sp. STEN087. NCBI lineage: Bacteria > Pseudomonadati > Pseudomonadota > Gammaproteobacteria > Lysobacterales > Lysobacteraceae > Stenotrophomonas > Stenotrophomonas sp. STEN087. Next base: position 3,581 of record NZ_JBRRCR010000093.1, read on the forward strand.
GCCATGCCCGGCGAGCGCAGCGGCGCACAGGGATCCGCCGGGCAATGAGCCGAGCGCGGGCTCGGCTCTACACGAAAAAGGCGGCCCTGCGGCCGCCTTTTCGTGGATCACTTGCCCTTGACGTGCTTCATCAAGCGCCGCTTGGCCTTGACCTGCCGCTCGGTGAGGACGTTCTTCTTGCCCTCGTACGGGTTGGTACCCTCGCGGAAGATGAAGCTCACCGGCGTGCCGATCAGCTTGAAGCGCTTGCGGAAGAAGTTCTCCAGGTAGCGCTTGTACGATTCCTGCAGCTCCTTCAGGCGCGTACCGTGCACGATGAAGGTCGGCGGGTTGGCGCCGGCCGGGTGCACGTAACGCAGCTTGGAGACGTGACCGCGGATGGTCGGCGGCGGGTTGGTCTCGTAAGCCATTTCCAGCGCCTTGTTCACTTCGCTGGTGGTGAAGGTCTTGTTGGCCGATTCGTGCGCGCGGTGCACCGCACGGAACAGCTCACGCAGGCCCGAACCATGCTTGGCGGAAATGCGCACCGACTCGGCCCACGGCACGAAGCCCAGGCGCAGCGACAGCATCGTTTCCGCCTGCTCGCGCTGGTACTCGGTCAGGCCATCCCACTTGTTGATGGCGATGACCAGCGCACGGCCGGCATCCAGCACCGCGCCCAGCACGGTGGCGTCCTGGTCGGTCACGCCTTCGGTGGCGTCCAGCATCAGCACGGCCACCTGGCACTGCTCGATGGACTGCATGGTCTTGACCACCGAGAACTTCTCGACGACCTCGTCCACGCGCGAACGACGGCGCAGGCCGGCGGTATCGATCAGGCGGTATTCGCGACCGTCTCGCTCCAGGTCCACGGCGATCGAGTCTCGCGTGGTGCCCGGCACGTCCGAGGCGATCATGCGTTCTTCGCCAAGGATGCGGTTGACCAGCGTCGACTTGCCCACGTTGGGGCGGCCGACGAAGGCGATGCGGATGCGGTTCGGATCGTTGTCCAGCTCTTCGCCGCTGCCTTCTTCGGGCAGGCGCTGGATCACTTCGTCCATCAGGTCATCCAGACCCTGGCGATGGGCGGCCGACACGGTCAGCATTTCGCTGAAGCCATACCGGGCGAATTCCGAGCGGACGGTGTCCTCGTCGGTGCCGTCGATCTTGTTGATCAGCAGCAGCGTCGGGCGCGACAGCTTGCGCAGCCAGGCCAGGATCTCGTCATCCATCGCCGAGGTACCCTCGCGGGCATCGACGACGAACAGGATCAGATCGGCTTCGGCTGCAGCGGCGCGAGCCTGGCGCGTGGTAGCGCCGGCCAGGCCTTCCTCTTCCTCGGCAATACCGCCGGTGTCCACGACGAGGAAATGGTTGTCCTCGTCCAGACGGCAGACGCCGTAATTGCGATCACGGGTGACGCCGGGCTGGTCATGGACCAGGGCGTCACGCGTGCGGGTCAACGCATTGAAAATGGTCGACTTGCCGACATTCGGCCGTCCAACCAGGGCGACCAAAGGCAGCATCGCGATTACTCCGTATTAATTTGCTAACCGGAACGCGGTCAGCTTGCCGTCAACATTCTGCACCAGCAGCACCCCGTCGACGACGATTGGCTGGGCCAGCAGGGCGTCACCGCCGCTCTTGGCCCGCGCCGCCATCGCGCCGTCGGAGGCCTGCAGCCAATGCAGGTATCCCTTGTAGTCACCGACCACCACGTAATCTCCCTGCAGCGCAGGGCCGGTCAGCGAACGACGCGCCAGACCGGTCTGCGACCACATCGCGGTGCCACTGGCCTTGTCCAGGCCGAACACGCCGCCCTTGGGGTCGGTAACGAACACATTGCCCGAAGACACCGCCACGCCACCGGCACCGCCGTGGTCGCGCGCCCACAGCGGGCGACCGGTCGGGCCTTCGATGGCCATGGTCTGGTTCTTGAAGCTGCTCACGAACAGCGTATTGCCTTCCAGCACCGGAGCGCCGTCGACGTCGGCCATGCGCTCCAGCTCGGTGCGGCCTTCGGGGCTGCCCACGGTCTGGTCCCACAGGGTGCGGCCGTCCTGCATGGCCAGGGCGGCGACGGCGCCGTCATCCTTGCCGATGAACAGCACGCCCGGACCGGTGACCACCGGCGCGTTGCCACGCACGGTCAGCGCCGGCAGCTCGCTGGGGTTGAACCACTTCTGGGTGCCGTTGGAGGCTTCAAACGCGGTGACGCGACCATCATTGCTGCGCACGAACACCAAGCCCTGCGCCACGGCCGGGGCCGAGATCACTTCGCCCGGCACGCGCGCGCGCCACTTCTCGCTGCCATCGTTGATGTCCAGCGCGATCACCTGGCCATCGAGGGTACCGATGACCACCAGGTTCTCGCCGACACCCGGGCCGCCGGACAGGCGCAGCTTGGCCTTCTTCTTTTCCTTCTGCGGCTCCCAGGTCCAGACCTTCTTACCGGTCTGCAGGTCGATGGCGTGCACGCCACCGGTGATCGCCGCAGCGAACACATGGCCATTGGCCACGGCCGGGCCCTGGCGCACGCCGATGCGGCGCTCGCCCTTGCCCAGGTTGACCGACCAGGCCTTGTTGACCTTCACGGTCGGCTCGAACTTGACCAGTTCGGCCGGCTCCTGCGCCTTCTTGGCGGCGGCATCCTTACCGGCGAACCAGCCCTTCATGGTGCTGCAGCCGGTCAGTGCCATGCCCAGCAGCAGGACGGAGGCGACGCGCGTAATCATGACCTTCTGACTCATCAAACCGACTCCGCAGGGGCGGCGACGGTGCCGCCAGCGTCCATAACCTTGGTTTCCAGCACACGCCGCTGCGGTGCTGCCACGTCCAGCGTCTTAAGCGCCTTCTCATACTTCTCACGGGCGGCGTCACGCTTGCCCTGCGCCAGCAGCGCATCGCCCTGGATTTCCAGGCTGCTGCTGTCGGTGGCGCTGCCAAGCAGCTTGATCGCTTCGTCGCTCTTGCCGGTGGCCACCAGCAGGCGGGCCACGCGCTGGTCGACCACGCGCTGCAGGTCGCCCTCGACCTTCACGGCGCGCAGGGTGGCCAGTGCTTCTTCGTTCTTGCCGGCGTCGACCTGGGCCTTGGCCAGCTGCAGGGCCGCCAGATCGCCGTAGATGCTGGACGGGCCAGCCTCCAGCGCCTTGACCGCCTTTGCCGCGTCATCCAGCTTGTTGCCCTGCAGGCCAACCAGCGCCTTCTGGTACTCGACATTGGCCGAGGCCAGCTTGCCGCCCTGGTTGGTCTGGTACCACTGCCAGCCGGCAATGGCGCCGATGGCGATCGCTACGCCACCGAGGATGCTGGCGCCATTCTTCCGCAGCCAGCTGCGGACACGTTCACTTTGTTCGTGCTCGTCGAGCAGATCGTCGATCGCCATGCGTACTCTCGCCCCGCCCGTAGGGAGGGACCATTGGGATTATCGAAGGTGGTGAAACCGCGTCTCAGTGTGAAACCGGGACAACGGAGCCTTCAGAGGATACCTGAAAGCGGGCCACGTTGGCTCGCTGGTAGGGGGTCAGATCGACGATAGCGCCGTTCTGCTGAACCTGGACCGCCGAGGCGTTGCCCAAGGTCACGCGGCTCACCTGGCCGGGGGTGAAGCTGCGGGTCTCGCCGGCCTTGATCAGCGCCTTCTCGACCGAGCCGCCGTCGGGGCCCGCGATATCGACCCAGCTGTCGCCACTGAACTGCATGTCCAGGTTGGCGGTGGCCGGGGCGGCCGGGGCCGGACGCGGCACCGGGGCCAGCGAGGCCACGTAGGGGGTGGCAGCCGGCTTGGCGGCGGCAACCGCCGTCTCGGCACTGGCGCCCGCCGGTTCGTTGCCGACCGAGGACGGGGCTACCGGCACGGCGGCCGGCACCACGTCCAGCGAGGCCGTGTTCGGGGTCGCCGGGGTATTGTCGAAGTGGCCGCGGGTGGCGAACCACACCGGCACCGCCAGCACTGCGGTGATGCCGACATACAGCATGCGCCGGCCGAGGTTCTCGGCGATGCGGCGGGCACGCGGGATATGGGTATGGCTGACCAGGGTGGGCGGAACGACCGCACCGACCTGGGCCTGCTCCAGCAGCTGGCTGATATCCACGTTCAGCAGGCGCGCATAGCTGCGCAGCTGGCCGCGGACGAACACCGGGGCGCCGAGCTTCTGCCACTGCTCTTCTTCAAGCGACCTGACCACCTGCACCGGCATGCGCAGGCGCTGGCCGACATCTTCGAGAGTCAGTCCGGCCGCCTCGCGGGCCTGGCGCAGGCGGGTGCCGCAGCCGACCGCAGTATCGAGAGCGCTCACAGTCTGGTCATCAATCACAATGCATCAACCCTGAAGGTTAGGAGCCCGCGTCCTGCGGAAATTCCTGTCGAATCCGCTGCAGATAACGATCGGATGCCGCCTGATCGCCCAGTCGCGCCTCGATTTCAGACGCAAGTTGTAACACGGAACGTGTGGCCGGTGCAGCCGCAATCCTACGTTCGGCGAAGGCGCGCGCCTCGAAGAACCGGCCACGACGGACGTTGAGCTGGGCCATCGCCTCGAGCGCGACCGGGTTCGCCGGCATCGTGACCAGGGCGGCGCGCAGGTCGCGCTCGGCGCGTTCCACCTGCCCCGCATCCAGCGCACAGCTACCGGCATTGGCCAGCGTGCCGCCTGCCGAAGCACTGCCCGGCAGCTGCAGCGCCCGGTCGAACCACACCAGCGATTCGGCGGCATTGCCGTGCTGGCACAGCCAGGCACCGTAATTGTTGAGGACGTCACCGCGCTGCGGCGCAAGCTCGGCGGCGCGGCGGAAGCCTTCGCCTGCCTGCTGTGTGCGGCCACGACGGTCGTCGATGCCGGCCATCAGCATCACCCCGTCCACGCCCTTGGGCTTCAGCTTGATGGCCTGACGCACCTTGCGCTCGGCCTCGTCCAGGTTGCCCACCTGCATGTCGCGGGCTGCCAGCGCGAGCTGGTCCTGGTAACGGAATTCCTCGCGGACGCCCGGCGCATCTCGCACGTGGCGCTCCGGGGCGATATCACCACTGCGGGTGTATTCCCCGGGGAGGTGCGACTTGGTGGTCTTACCGCAGCCACTGGCCGAAACGGCCAGCACCCCTGCAATCAGGACTGGCCAGAGACGGTCACGCGGCCGCATCGCTCCCCTTCCCTGCCAGCAACGTCTTGTTGAATTCCGCCTGGCGGCGGGTGCGGTCCATCACCTGGCCCTTGAGCTGGCCACAGGCGGCGTCGATGTCGTCGCCACGGGTGCGGCGGACCATCGTCAGCACGTTGCTGTCGAGCAGGATCTTCTGGAAGGCGCGGATATGCGCTTCTTCCGAACGCTCGTAGCGGGTGCCCGGGAACGGGTTGAACGGGATCAGGTTGACCTTGCCCGAATCCTTGGCCTGCACCGCGTTGTCGAACTGGCGCATCAGGCGGGCCAGCTCGCGGGCATGCTCGGGCTTGTCGTTGATGCCCTTCATCAGGGTGTATTCGAAGGTGACCGATTCGCGGCGCTTGTTGGCGCGCAGGTAGCGTGCGCACGAAGCCATCAGCTCGGCGATCGGGTACTTCTTGTTCAGCGGCACCAGCGTCTCGCGCAGCGCATCGTTGGGCGCGTGCAGCGACACCGCCAGCGACACGTCGCTTTCGGTGGACAGGCGGTCGATCTGCGGCACCAGGCCGGAGGTCGACAGGGTCACGCGCTTGTTGGCCAGGCCGTAGCCCAGGTCGTCGCGCATCACGCTCATGGCGCGCACGACGTTGTCGAAATTCATCAGCGGCTCGCCCATGCCCATCATCACCACGTTGGTGAGACGGCGCATCTGGTGCGGCACGTTGCCCAGGTGGCGTGCGGCAACCCACACCTGGCCGATGATCTCGGCAGTGGTCAGGTTGCGGTTGAAGCCCTGGGTGGCGGTAGAGCAGAACGTGCAGTTCAGGCCGCAACCGACCTGCGAGGACACGCACAGCGTGCCGCGGGTCTTGTCGGGGATGTACACGGTCTCGATGGCGTTCTTGCCATCCACGCCCATCGCCAGCAGCCACTTGTGGGTGCCGTCGGCGGAAGGCTTGTCGAACACGATGTTCGGAACCAGCACCTCGGCATGGGCCTGCAGCTTGGCGCGCAGGACCTTGCCGAGGTCGGTCATTTCATCGAAATCGGTGACGTAGCGATGGTGGATCCACTTCATCACCTGATGGGCACGGAACTTCTTTTCGCCGAGAACCTCGACGAAGAATTTCTCCAGGCCCGCGCGATCGAGGTCGAGCAGGTTCTGCTTGCCAGCCGTGGGTGCCGACTTCGGCAGCGGCTGGATGGCGGGGGACTGTACGACCTCGTTCACGGCATTACTCTCAGCGCGAGACGACTTCGGTGGCGGCGAAGAAGTAGGCGATTTCAATCGCGGCATTCTCGACCGAGTCCGAGCCGTGGGCGGCATTGGCATCGATGGATTCGGCGAAGTCGGCGCGGATGGTGCCCGCAGCGGCTTCCTTCGGGTTGGTGGCGCCCAGCAGGTCGCGGTGGGCCAGGACGGCGTTCTCGCCTTCCAGGGCCTGGATCATCACCGGGCCGGAGATCATGAACTCGACCAGCGCGTTGAAGAACGGACGCTCGCGGTGCACGGCGTAGAAGCCTTCGGCTTCACGACGCGACAGCTGCTTGTACTTGGCGGCCACGACCTTCAGGCCGGCCTTCTCGAAGCGGGCGTAGATTTCGCCGATGACGTTCTTGGCAACGGCGTCCGGCTTGATGATCGAAAGGGTGCGCTCCAGCGCCATGGGATGTCTCCAATGGAATCGGGCCGCTGATGGCCCGAAGGGTAACATGAAAAAAACCCGCGTCGGGACGCGGGCTTAGCCTGATAAACGTAGGCGAATTGTAAGAGATCCTGCCCAGTAGTGCCAGCCCATGACTGGCAGGCCCCCGGCCGCAGGGGTCGGATCCCCGCAGGGGCTCTGACCCCATTGCCCGGGCAGCATCGAGGTCGGAGCGCCGTTCGGGGATCCGCCCCCGCCCCCACCCCGTTCACCCACCTGAGCGGATTCTGACCGTCCCGGCCATTTTGCTGCACTGCAAAATGCCATACGCCCCCGTCTGGTCCTAGTATCAAACAATCGTTTGATTAAGGTCCGCCGCCCCATGGCCAAGCCCGCCCACTTCTCGACCAAGGACCGGATTCTCGGCGCCGCCGAGGAGCTGTTCGCCCTGCATGGCTTCGCCGGCACCTCGCTGCGCCAGGTCACCAGCCAGGCCGACGTCAATATCGCGGCGGTCAACTACCACTTCGGCTCCAAGGAAAACCTGGTCAACGAGGTGTTCCGCCGGCGCATGGACGAGATGACCAGCGTGCGCCTGATGCAGCTGGAGCGCGCCCGCAGCGAACACCCCGGCCAGCTGCGCCCGGTGCTGGCCGCCTTCGTCGAGCCCGCCCTGGCCATGGCCCAGGACCGGCAGAGCGGCGGCGCCTTCGTGCGGGTGATCGCCCGCGCCTACGCCGAGAAGAACGACAACCTGCGCAAGTTCCTGTCCGACCACTACGGCCACGTGCTGCGCGCGTTCGGCAAGGCCATCGCCGAGTGCGTGCCGGGCCTGAGCAAGGAGGAGCTTTACTGGCGCCTGGATTTCCTGGCCGGTTCGCTCACCTACGCCATGGCAGATTTCGGCCTGATCAAGCGACCCGCAGGTGTCACCGAAGCGGCGCATCGTGCCCATGCCGCCCATGAACTGATCCATTTCGCCGAAGCCGGGTTCCGCGCCGCCGCACGCGGCAGTGCCCTGCCCGCTTCTCCGTGATTCGACCGGGTGTGACCCACCCAGTAACTGCTGACCAACAAAGGCCCTACACCATGTCCAATTCCCTGCTAGTCCGCCGCGCCGCCGTGCTGGGTGCCGGCGTCATGGGTGCCCAGATCGCCGCCCACCTCACCAACGCTGGCGTCGACACCGTGCTGTTCGACCTGCCTGCCAAGGAAGGTCCGGCCGACGGCATCGTGCTGAAGGCGATCGCCAACCTGGGCAAGCTGAGCCCGGCGCCGCTGGCCAGCAAGTCGCTGGCTGAAGCCATCACCCCGGCGAATTATGAGTCGGGCCTGGAACAGCTGAAGGACTGCGACCTGATCATCGAGGCCATCGCCGAGCGCATGGACTGGAAGCAGGACCTGTACAAGAAGATCGCCCCGTTCGTGGCCGACCACGCGGTGCTGGCCTCCAACACCTCGGGCCTGGGCATCAACAAGCTGGCCGACGTGCTGCCGGAGCAGCTGCGCCACCGCTTCTGCGGCGTGCACTTCTTCAACCCGCCGCGCTACATGCATCTGGCCGAGCTGATCCCGGCCACCACCACCGACGCCGCCGTGCTGGAAGGCCTGGAAGCATTCCTGGTCACCACCCTGGGCAAGGGCGTGGTGTACGCCAAGGACACCCCGAACTTCATCGGCAACCGCATCGGCGTGTTCTCGATCCTGTCCACCATCCACCACACCCAGGAATTCGGCCTGGGCTTCGATGAAGTGGACGGCCTGACCGGCCCGCTGGTCGGCCGCCCGAAGTCGGCCACCTACCGCACCTCGGACGTGGTCGGCCTGGACACCATGGCCCACGTCATCAAGACCATGGGCGACACCCTGCCGAACGACCCGTGGCATGAGTTCTTCAAGTCGCCGAAGTGGCTGGACGCGCTGATCGCCAAGGGCGCGCTGGGCCAGAAGACCGGCGCCGGCATCTTCCGCAAGGTCGGCAAGGACATCGTCGTCCTCGACCTGGAGAAGCAGGACTATCGCCCGGCCGACCGCACCGCTGCACCGGAAGTGGTCGAGATCCTGAAGATCAAGAACCCGGCCGAGAAGTTCGCCAAGCTGCGCGAAAGCCAGCACCCGCAGGCGCAGTTCCTGTGGGCGACCTTCCGCGACCTGTTCCATTACAGCGCCTACCACCTGGCCGACATCGCCGAGACCGCGCGCGACGTGGACCTGGCCATCCGCTGGGGCTACGGCTGGTCGCTGGGCCCGTTCGAGACCTGGCAGGCTGCTGGCTGGAAGCAGGTCGCGCAGTGGATCGCCGATGACATCGTCGCCGGCAAGAGCATGAGCAGCGCCCCGCTGCCGGACTGGGTGTTCGATGGCCGCGACGGCGTGCACGCCGCCGAAGGCAGCTACAGCCCGTCGCGCAACGCCAAGCTGCCGCGTTCGGCGCTGCCGGTGTACCAGCGCCAGCGCTTCCCGGATCCGCTGCTGGGCGAGAAGTTCGCGCCGGGCGAGACCGTGTTCGAGAACGACGGCCTGCGCATGTGGCACGACGGCGACGGCATCGCCGTGGTCAGCTTCAAGACCAAGATGAACACCGTTTCCGACCAGGTGCTCGACGGCCTGCAGGAATGCGTCAGCCGCGCCGAGAAGGATTTCCAGGGCCTGGTGATCTGGCAGCAGAAGGAACCCTTCTCCGCCGGTGCCGACCTGGCCGGTGCGCTCGGCCTGCTGCAGGCCGGCAAGGTCGACCAGTTCGAAGAGATGGTCGCCAACTTCCAGCGCACCAGCCAGCGCATCAAGTACTCGCTGGTGCCGGTGGTTGCCGCCGTGCGCGGCCTGGCCCTGGGTGGCGGCTGCGAATTCCAGATGCACAGCGCCAAGACCGTGGCCTTCCTGGAAAGCTACATCGGCCTGGTCGAGGCCGGCGTCGGCCTGCTGCCGGCCGGTGGCGGCCTGAAGGAACTGGCCGTGCGTGCCTCGCAGGCCGCAGGTCCGGGCGGTGACGTGTTCGCCGAACTGAAGAAGACCTTCGAGACCGTGGCGATGGCCAAGGTGTCCAACTCGGCGGTCAATGCCCAGGAACTGGGCCTGCTGCGCAGCACCGACAAGGTGGTGTTCAACAGCTACGAGGCGCTGTACATCGCCAAGGCCGAAGCGCGTGCACTGGCCGAAGCCGGTTACCGCCCGCCGCTGCCGGCACGCCGCATCCAGGTGGCCGGTGACGTGGGTATCGCCACCTTCAAGATGATGCTGGTCAACATGCTGGAAGGCCGTTTCATCAGCCCGTACGACTACGAGATCGCCGAGCGCATCGCCACCGTGCTGTGCGGCGGCAAGGTCGACCGCGGCACCCTGGTGGACGAAGAGTGGCTGCTGACCCTGGAGCGCAAGCACTTCGTCGAACTGGCCCAGCAGGAAAAGACCCAGGCCCGTATCGCGCACATGCTGAAGACCGGCAAGCCGCTGCGCAACTGATTGATGGCGGGTGCCGGCTGTTGGTCGGCACTCCTCTGCCTCTGGTAGGTGCCGACCGTTGGTCGGCACTCCGGCTGTAGCAGTCGAGCATGGCTCGACTCTGCAAAACCCATTCGAGAGATCACCGCAATGACCAAGCAAATCCAGGACGCCTACATCGTCGCCGCCACCCGCACCCCGGTTGGCAAGGCGCCCAAGGGCATGTTCCGCAACACCCGCCCCGACGACATGCTTGCGCACGTGCTGCGCAGCGTCGTCGCCCAGGCCCCGGGCGTGGACGTCAACCGCATCGATGACGCGATCATCGGCTGCGCGATGCCGGAAGCCGAGCAGGGCATGAACGTGGCGCGCATCGGCGTGCTGCTGGCCGGCCTGCCGAACACGATTGCCGCGCAGACCGTGAACCGATTCTGCTCCTCCGGCCTGCAGGCCGTGGCGCAGGCCGCCGACGCGATCCGCCTGGGCAACGCCGACCTGATGCTGGCCGGCGGCACCGAATCGATGTCGATGGTGCCGATGATGGGCAACAAGATCGCGATGGCGCCGAGCGTGTTCGACAACGACCATGTGGCCATCGCCTACGGCATGGGCATCACCGCCGAGAAGGTTGCTGAAGAGTGGAAGGTCTCGCGCGAAGACCAGGACGCCTTTGCCCTCGCCTCGCACCAGAAGGCCATGGCCGCCATCCAGAACGGCGAGTTCAAGGATGAGATCAGCCCGTACGAGATCGTCTCGCACCTGCCGGACCTGGCTGATGGCCAGCGCATCATCACCCGCAACAAGGTTGCCGACACCGACGAAGGTCCGCGTCCGGACTCCTCGGCCGAAGGCCTGGCCAAGCTGCGCCCGGTGTTCCGCAACGGCCAGTTCGGTGGCACGGTCACCGCCGGTAACTCCTCGCAGATGAGCGACGGCGCCGGCGCGGTGCTGCTGGCCTCGGAACAGGCGATCAAGGATTACGGCCTGACCCCGCTGGCCCGTTTCGTCAGCTTCTCGGTGGCCGGCGTGCGTCCGGAAGTGATGGGCATCGGCCCGATCGCCGCGATCCCGAAGGCACTGAAGCAGGCCGGCCTGACCCAGGACCAGCTGGATTGGATCGAGCTCAATGAAGCCTTCGCCGCGCAGTCGCTGGCGGTGATCCGCGATTGCGGCCTGGACCCGAGCAAGGTCAACCCGCTGGGCGGCGCGATCGCCCTGGGCCACCCGCTGGGTGCGACCGGCGCGATCCGCACCGCGACCCTGCTGCACGGCCTGCGTCGTCGCCAGCAGAAGTACGGCATGGTGACGATGTGCATCGGCACGGGCATGGGCGCGGCGGGTATTTTCGAGGCGCTGTAAGGTTCAGAGCCTTGCCTCGTTGGGCTTCATGGCGTGGGCCGGGTCGGCAGGACTGCCCGGGACACGCCGTGAACCCCTCCATGGGGGCTCGATGGCGCCATCCATGGCGCCAACGGTCCCGGGCAGCCCTGCCAACCCGTCCCTCCCAGCCTCCCCGCGGCGGAAGGGTGAGCAAAGGCAGAAGCAGTAGATCCACGCCATGCGTGGATGCTCTTGCTGTAAAGCCGGGGTCAGAGCCCTTTGCTGTGCAAAGGGATCTGACCCCAACAAGCAAAAAAGGCAGCCATGGGCTGCCTTTTTTGCTTTTGCCTTTTCCCTTGATTCCGCCCTTCCCGTCCGCGCCCCACGGAAACTGTCGAGAGGCGGGGGGGGGGGGGGGGGGGGGCCCCCGCCCGCGGGGGGGGGGGGGCGC